>DAHWEW010000137.1:0-5909 GCA_027326225.1 Legionellaceae bacterium | reverse complement strand
TGAGATAATGGCGCGTACTTTTATAAGAACAGTGTTCTGAGGCTTGTATCGACCAAAGAAAACACTCAGCAATCGTTGGCGGACGTTTTAAAAAATGAGTCTGAATGGTTATTGCTTCATCGGGCGTGAGTGAGATATTGTGCTCTTGCAACACAACTTGAACTTGTTCCGGGGGTAGGGTACTAAAATCAAGCGATTGAGTCCGTTGCATCATGCATGCCCTCTAAAGATTTTAAGCGCTATGTCATCCCGAACATCATGAAGGTTCTCCTGAACCACACAAACACCTGATGGAGTTTTATCCTTCGTCGAGATGACACCCTAGGGAGTGACCTATGTTCTCGAATAACCGGTGGTATTTGGCAAATTTCAATAAAATCTTTCAACTGCCGGAAAGATAACATATGCAAAGAATATCTACAATTTAATCATTTGGACTGGTGTCAAATGCTGGCTTAACAGCACAAAAAGTGATACCATTCTAAACAAATTACACAACTAGAACATACAGATGCTCATAGAAACATTAAAAGCGCTCATTGCTGAAAGTCAACCCACAATAGAACATATGCCACCTGATGTCATTGCTGATTATCAGTCCTTAACACAAGCTGTTGTAGAAGAAGATTTGCAACAAGGCATTGCAGCCCTAGAAAAGCTCTTAACAGACACTGAAGATGAAGACGTGCTGAGAACACAATTTACAGAACTTTATCGCGCACGCTTCCAAAATAATCAAGAGACGAAGTTAGATGCTATCACGGCATCTGAGAATCGTTGCAATGTGCTTTACTTTAACTTTGCTAAAGCGTTAGGCATCACGTTTCGTGAACTATTAAAAATCATGCTACCTGCCGTTGATAAAGAATGGATAGTAGAATTGGACCATCCAGCCGGAGATAGAAACATTCACCTGCCCAAAAAAAGACGTGTGCAACTCAAAGTTACGATACACGAACATCAATCAGGCGATGTCAGCTATTTAGATACTTTACCGATGGATCCAAAGAGTTTTAAACACTTGGTGATCACCGATAGGCATGTGTTGGTTTTGGATGCTATTGAACTGTTTCACTTTGAGCTGCACAGCGAATTTTATCGCCTCTTGAGTGAGGAAAACGTAAGACTTCAACGTGCCATTGCGCTACATAATGAATCATTAGGCACACTTTATAGTATCTTAGCTCGCTGCCAAGGCGACGGAATCAGCATTCGTGAATTCATCGCGCCGATTGTGGGGCGCATGCTTGCTTCAGGGACTCGTTCAGACAGTGGCGATGAAGCAACTTTAGATGGAAATATCGCCGCAACACGATTGCTCACCTATTATCTAACATTGCCACAAGCCTTGGCAGAAAAGTTAGGACAGTGCAAAGGTAAAGACGGTTTGCACTCTTTTGCACAAGTCATTGAAGATTTGAAAAAAAACGGGTGCATTGAAATGGCAAGTGAGTATCTTCAAGCCATACTGGATAATCCGGTTAATCATAGCGTGTTAAACAGCAGCCCAAATCTGAGCGAAGATGAAAAAAAATCATTGTGTTTTCCTTATCAACAAATAAAATCAGGGACACCGCTTGTGGATTTGAATATCCAAGCGCGTACCATCAGTTTGCCAACTGCCTTAGTCGTTCATTTTTATCAAGAGATATCCCTCAATGATCTTGACGGCTTAGTTGATATATTAACCGCTTTTCCAACCCCTCAGTATCTTGCCTTCTTCCGTGAGGCAAATCTGACTGAAATAGACTTCGAAAAAAGCTTAACCAGTGTATTATCCTTTCTAAATCTAGAACAACAACATGCGCTTATCATGGCTCTAACTGATGTGTTAGTGATGGAAAAGCTGGAATTGTCAGCCTCGTTTGTGTTGAGGATTGCTATCAAAGAAAAAAACATGCCAGCTATCCAAAAAATACTGGATGATACCCCAGAGAAGGACTATAAAAAGCTATTAAAACATAAAGATAAAAATAAAATGACGGCGTTACATCATGCAATCGATACAAACGATATTGATATTTTAAATAGATTGACCCGTTTATATCCCGATGAGGCGTTCGTATCATGGCTCATGATACAAGATAAAACCTTAAAAACGGCATTTCATCATGCAGCAAATAAGCCTAAGATACTCCATTCACTCATCTATCTATACCTAGAATGTACAGAGGGAGATGACATTGAATTGTTGAACAGTTTGAGGACAAAAGATATCGATGGCAATAGTGTGCTTCACTTAGCAGTGCCCCATACGCTCTCCCTCATAGCCATAGTAACCGGGATCTATCGACTGGATGACAAAGACAAAATTGCTCTTAAAACCTTTGTGCAAGACCTACAACAATTAGGAAAAGATGGGATGAGTGTGTTGCATGTTGCCGCCGCTTATGAAGATGCTTTATGCTTTTTATTAGAAAAGAGTCCAAATGTTAAAACATGTTTAAAAATGTTGTTTACGGTCAATAGTAAAGATGAAAGCGTTGTTTATGCCATATTTCCCAGAATCAATACGTTTCATCTGGTAGTTAATTTATTGATCAAAAAAGGCATTACCGATGCTGATTTGGCTCTAATATTCAGTACATCCATGAAAGGAGAATCACCACTTACGCCCATATCTGAGCTACTTTTAGGGAAAGAAGGCATTGCTATCATGGTATCTATCTTCGAGCAAAGACCAGCGCTATATTCCCTATTACAGATCGATAGAGATAAGTTATTGCGAAAATTCAAGGCGTTTGATCAACCGATCAATGAAAATCAACATCTTGTTAAAGAAACAAAACACGAAAGGCTTAGATTTTTTCAGTCCGCACCTGAGGATGTCCATGCTCTAGACAATCCTGATAGCGACCACTCCCAACGAATCTCATAATTGCAAACATTGAAAATCACTCGGAATTCATGATTACCATTTCCGTCATAAATGTCCTATATTTATTATTATTGATTAATAAATATTCTTATTATCATGGAATCAACCACCCACATGCTGAGTCTATTGCAGCTGAACGCCGCTGAAACCCACAAAAGAGAAATCACGGTGAGTGACTCAGCTTCGCATATTGATCATAAACTGTTAAGTCAATTAATGGCGTCCATTCAAGAAGCCCATACAGCCATTGAAACAACCTCAGCCTTACCTGGTTTCGAAACAAATGCAGAAACGGTAGAGACGGCTAGAAAACAAGTCGATCAAGGGATTTGGAATCGCATCAAACATTTGACTGAAGTCAAAGAAAGCTTGCTGCTCAAGCTGTTGAATCTGGGCATCAAAGCACAACAGGCTGGCAATTGTTATGAGTTTTCATTTTTTACGCAATCTATTTTAGAAAAGCAACATATCTCAAGCGAAATATTTAGAATAAAAGGCGTTGATAACCAAAATAGCCATGTTTTTTTAGTAATTAAGCGTGACCCAAACACCAAAACGGATGATTTTAGTGCTTGGAATAGGGATGCACTGATAGTCGATCCTTATTTGAAACAAATTTATTCTGTTTCTGACATACCAAAGTATTTACAAAGCTGCGCACATAGCGAAGAAACCAATACGGTACGCTATATTCCTTTTAACAGGAATGAACACAAATTAGACAATAATGTACAAAAAGAATTCGTTGAAGATTGGCAAACCGTCCTGGCTGCAACGAAAAACCAAATCAATAAAAAAGCCTCTGAGGATGATGCCTCAACTTCTTTTCAAGCCAAGATCTAGGGCACACGCATGCAAAAATATATTGACGTCATTGCGAACGTCTTGAAGCGGTTCAAATTTGCAACGAGGCATCGTTCTGGATTGCTTCACTACGTTCGCAATGACGACTTTTTTATTGTATCAGTTCGCCCTGAGGATCATTCTGAACAGTCACGGTCTTAAACAAATGCGTCAGATAGGTCATTGCTTTTTGTGCATATATTAAGGGAGGGGCGATGAAAGGATCTTGCTCCGCTTCTACTATCATCCATCCGCTATAATGAAGTTTATCAAGCGCTTCGATAATAGGGACAAAATCAATATCCCCATCACCAGGGACAGTGAATACACCTGCTCGTACACCATCCATGAACGACAAATGATCACTCGCTACTCGATTCAATATATTCAGACGAATATCTTTCAAATGGACATAATGAATTCTATGGCCAAAATGAGCAATCACTTGCAAAGGATCTATATCTGCCATCACTGTGTGTCCTGTATCTAACAGGAGCGATATCAATTCAGGACTGGTATGACGCATCAGCATATCAATTTCATCAAAGTAAAACACACCTGTCCCTGCATGATAATGATAGACCACATGCATCCCAAACTCATGAGCCATACGACCTATGGTATGTAATCCTTGAATCAATCTCGGCCATTGGCGTTGATTAAATTTAGGTTTGTCTGCCCCCAAAATAGGTATCGACTGACCTTGAATAGCGTGACCACACTCACAAACATTAATAAAAGAAGCCCCCAGCGCTCGCACAAAACTTAAATGATCCAGGAATTGCGACAGTGTTTTTTCCCACATCCCTTCTTCGGTAAAATAAGTACTAAACCAAGCACTAGAAAGCGCTAAATCTGTCTTTTGTAAAGCCTCTTTTAAAAGAGCGACATCTCTCGGAAATTTAGAGCCCAATTCAGTACCCCTAAATCCTGCTTCTGCCATTTCTGCTATGCTTTGTTCGAAAGAAATGTCTTTGCCGAGTGATGGATCGTCATCATTGCTCCAGTTGATGGGGGAGATCCCAAGTTTTATCTTCATAAACACCTCAATACTCTTTGGCCTTAACTGTTGACTTCTGATGTTCTTGATAAGCCTCACGCACTTTGCTTTGCAAAGAGTGTTCCGCAATACCCACTCGCCACCAACTATGATATCCATGGCTCATACTATCTTCTGCAACTGGAACCACAATCACACAAGGTTTGGTTGCGCGCTTTGCAAGATGAAGGGCGTCTGTTATCCCTTCATAAGAATCAGCATAAATGGATTGGGCACCCAGAGCTTCAGCGTACTTACAAAAATCAATGGACAAATAATCCCCATCTAATTGACCACTCTTGGGATTACGATAACGGAGCTCGTTACCAAACCCTCGACTCCCATGAGCTATTTGTAAATTTTTGATGCACTGAAATCCGTGATTGTCAAAAAGAATCATCGTTATTTTCAATCGCTCTTGAATGGCTGTGAGTAATTCTGAATGCAACATCAAATAGCTGCCATCACCCACTAAAACATAAACTTCTGAAGACGTCTCACCCTTGGCCAATCGCACCCCTATACCGGCTGCTACTTCATATCCCATACAAGAGTATGCGTATTCTAAATGGTAATCCTTAGGGGCCTTGCTTTGCCAGAGACGATGCAAATCACCTGGTAAACTACCTGCGGCTGAGATCACCACATCTTCTGGATCTACCCATTGATTTAACAAACCCAACACTGCAGTTTGTTGTAATCCTGGTGAAGAACGGTGAGGATAACTGATCACGTGTTCCACTTCTTTTAACCATAGCTGACGCAAACGCAACACTTCTTGTTGATAATCCTCTGGTGATTGATAATCTTTGATTGCGCGCCCAATTTGCTCTAGGCCACAGCGTGCATCGCCTTTTAGCGCAATGCTATCTAATTTATGAGCATCCATTGGGTTCACATTTAAATGGATAAATTGACAAAGAGGGTTTTGAAACGCCCATTTCGATGACGTGGTAAAATCTTGTAACCGTGAACCCACTATAAAAACACAGTCAGCAACTTCTGCCAGCTGATTGGCAACCATAGAACCCGTCACTCCTATACCACCCACATTCATCGGATGAGAACTCAACAGTGCACTTTTACCTGCTTGGGTTTCTGCTACGGGAATACAATGGGTGGTTGCAAATGCTGCAAGTTCTTTTGTCG
>DAHWEW010000136.1:0-5909 GCA_027326225.1 Legionellaceae bacterium | reverse complement strand
CATGCTTCTCTGGCAAAACGCCTGCTGTTTCGACATCAACAACCACGGGTAAAAACCCGCGAAAGCGATGTTTCATGACTGTTGCATTGCGCACATCATGTGGGTTCATGGACACTCCATGCTAAAGTGCTACCAGCGGCAATAGGGATAACTTTATCTGTCCCAAAGGGCAGGCAACCTGGGATTTTTTGCTCTTTTTCAATCATTTCAATGTGATTCTTTGTGATGGGTAGCTGATAAAATTGGGCCCCGAATCGGCTCATGAAATCATTGAGTTTGTCTAGTTTTTCGCACTTGGCAAAAACTTCAGTATAGATGGCTAGTGCAAAAGGTGCAGAATAAATGCCAGCACAGCCACAGGCGCTTTCTTTCTTCAGTTGAGCGTGAGGCGCACTATCTGTGCCTGCAAAAAATTTAGGATTGCCGCTGACAGCGGCTTTTTGAATAGCCAGTTGGTCGTCTTCCTTTTTTAATATGGGCATACAATAATAATGAGGTTTTATCCCTCCAACCAACATATGGTTCCGATTGTATAGCAGATGATGAGGCGTGATGGTTGCAGCAACGGTTTCTGGCGCATCGGTGACGTAATCTACAGCTGCTTTGGTTGAGATATGTTCAAGTACAATTCTTAGTTTTGGAAACGCACGAACCATGGGCTTTAGATATGTTTCGATAAACAAAGCTTCACGTGCAAAAATGTCTCCATATGTCACCTCACCATGGATTTGTAAAACCAAGTTTTGATGCTCTAAGACTTCTAGTAAGGGATATAGCGCTTGGATGGAATGACACCCTTCAGATGAATGAGTGGTGGCGCCAGCAGGATATAGCTTGGCGCCAAGGATATAAGAGTCTTGTTTCAGTTCTTCAAGTTCTTGAGGAGGCATCTGTTCATTTAAGTAAAGCGTCATGTAGGGCGTGAAATCGGGCTTTGGGTTGAGTTGGTTTAGAGTATGTAAAATGCGTTGATGGTAATGTTTTACCGCTTTTGCTGATGTGAGCGCGGGTTGTAAATTGGGCATAACCAATGCTCGGGCAAAGTGAGTTGCTGTGCCAATAACGGTATAGGGCAAAATGTCTTGATCTCGAAAATGAACATGCCAATCATCTGGGCGATTCAGAATTAGGGTACGCACGATATCAATATCCTAACTAGGGATGTTTTAGCGAAGGATATCATGATTTGAAGTAAGGCTAGCAGTGAATTTGACAATATAAATTCAAAATGATGTAATCCTTGGTGTTTTTCTGGCAAATCAGTCTTATGGTGATATAACGGAAATGTAATCCTAAAAATAGAGTGGAGAAAAGCATGCTAAATCATAAAAAAACAGCCATCGCAGTTCTTGTCTTCGGCAGTAGTGCTGTTTTTGCTGGCACGATGGGTCCTGTTTGTACTCCTGGAGCAGTAACCGTACCTTGTCCCCGTTCAGGATGGGAATTTGGTGCACAAGCCTTGTATTTGCAAACGACAGAGCCAGGTGGGTATTATTACGGTGCAAATATTGTTGAAGCTGCAGTTACGGATAATCCTCCTATTTCTGCCCAATATCAAGGTGTGAGCAACTGGGGGTGGGGCTTTATGTTAGAAGGTGCCTACTACTTTAACACAGGTAATGATCTGAATCTGAATTGGTACCATATTAATCATGCTGTCGACGTTCAAGCCACTGGCGTTGATTTGGATGCTTATTTTTTTACCGATGTCACCAGTTATTCGATAAGACATGCGCCTCAGTGGGATGCAGTCAATCTTGAATTTGGTCAATTGGCTCATTTTGGAGATGTCCAAAACATCAGGTTCCATGCTGGTGTCGAATATTTACACTTGCAACGCACTCGCACAATATCAGCTCAATTAATTGACAACGATATTACTTATGCACTTACTGCTGAAGACCAATATAAATTTAATGGTTTTGGTCCACGGCTTGGTGCTGACTACACGTACAATTGGGGTAATGGGTTGTCGATGTATGCAAAGGGTGCAACTGCGCTAATGGTTGGTTCACAAAGCTTTGCGGGATCAGATTATATTACTGAATATGGCTATACCAGTACGGTAAGTGGTACAACAACAAATGTTGTTCCTGCATTAGAAGGTAAATTAGGATTGTCCTATGATTATGCGCTGGCACAAGGTGATGTGAGTTTTGATCTGGGTTGGATGTGGGTAAACTATTTCAATGGGTTACAAGGCCCCTATCTTTCCTCTGATGCAAGTAGAAATTCAGATGGCACAACGGTCCAGATCAACTACGCTTTGCAAGGACCTTATGTTGGTTTGAAATGGATTGGAAACCTGGCTTAATCACTAAGGTTCTTCTGGCTTTTGTAAACCCATCACCTTTCTGATGGGTTTTTTTATTTTATGATAAATAATTGGCAATGTTTACAAAATGATGGTCATCTACACCCTGTTAGTTATCATGAAGGTTCATAAATTTGCAACAAGCCTGTTGACAATAAGAAAATCAGGCTAGATAATCGTATCCATGTACGTTTTCGTATTAGAGCGATGATGGCGTACTGAAGTGAATACAAAGTTCTAACATGATAAACAACGGAAATCTAATAATAAAAAGTGGAGAAAAGTATGTTAAATCTTAAAAAAACAGCAGTAGCTGTTCTTGCTTTCGGTAGCAGTGCTGTATTTGCTGGTACCATGGGGCCAGTTTGCACTCCTGGTGCGGTCACAGTTCCTTGCCCTAGTACAGCATGGGAATTTGGAGCACAGGCACTTTATTTGCAAACATCGGTATCTGGCGCTAACTATTACGGAGCAAACATTGTAGTAGCTGCTGATCCAACAAATCCTGCTGTTTCTGCGCAATATCAAGGCGTTAGTCATTGGGGCTGGGGTTTTATGATTGAAGGTGCGTACCACTTTAACACAGGTAATGACCTTAATCTGAACTGGTACCATATCAACAATTCTAACGACGTTGGTGCTACAACTGCCAATTTAGACACACCAGCGCTACTTCACGTCAGCAGCTATACTGGATCAATTGCTCCTCAGTGGGATGCTGTGAATCTTGAGTTTGGTCAATTGGCACACTTCGGTGAGTGGAAAAACATTAGATTCCATGGTGGTGTTGAGTATTTACACCTACAAACAAAGGCATCTGTAAGTGGCGTATTCCAACCTGATTTCCCAGTGGTTACTAACAATACTTTTGCAGCTACTGCTGAATCTAAATTTAATGGTTTTGGTCCACGTATTGGTGCTGACTACATGTACAACTGGGGTAATGGGTTGTCTATGTATGCGAAAGGTGCAACAGCCTTGCTAGTCGGTTCACAAAGCTTTGATCTGAACAGATTCGACAGTGCTTTAGGCTACAATATTAGCGCTAATGGTTCAACAACCAATGTCGTTCCTGCATTAGAAGCTAAACTGGGTCTAGCATATGATTATGCAATGGCTCAAGGTGATGTGAGTATTGACCTAGGTTGGATGTGGGTTAACTACTTCAACGGCTTACAAGCACCAAATGTTTCACTCGGCGCAGGCGTTGGTGCAGATGGTTCAACAGTGCAATCAAACTATGCATTGCAAGGACCATACGTTGGCCTAAAATGGATTGGAAACGTTGCATAATATCGCAAAACTTAACATCCTATTTAAAACCCATCACTTTGCTGATGGGTTTTTTTTTGAAACAAATGTCTGTGAAGTTTGAACAGATAAGCTCTGGATTATTCAAGCTCGTGCCTGTGGGCATGCCGCCTCAAATTAGTCTATATTGTGAAATTTCTTTGTACATGACAAACATAGATTTTGTCATTCCTGCGCAAGTGGGAATCCATCTTTGTATGGGCTACAAATTTTGCCAAGAATAGATTCCAGCTTTCTTGGGAATGACCGGTCCAAAAATTGTCATGTGCACATGAAAACTTTCACACAGCGTAGTAAATAGACACACTGTCATATATAATCGCCCCCAAAGATAAAAATAAAAACAGGGTGTTTATTTATATGAAACCAAATCCATTGAGAAACGTTCTACGTCATCTGGAGTTATGCTCTGGATTCATTGAGTCTTGGGGTAAGGTACCCTATCAACACTTAGGCTCACTCACCGTTGGTCATATAAAGTGGGGAGTGGCAACATCGATTTTGTTCGCAAGTGTTTTTTCAACAAGTCTGATTGCAGCGCCTGACTCACAAAAAGAATTACAAATGGAAGTGAAACGATTGCAAGCGCAAACCATCCAATTGCAAAACAAATTGAATCACATCCAAAAAAGTTTGGTCAAAGAGGCGCATGTAAAAGATCTGAAATCGGCCAAAAAAGGAAAAAAAGGGGCAGCGAAACAAAAACCTGTTAAACCAACAGAAGCCTCAACTAATTATCATAAAAGTACGGTTGTGGTGCACCAACCAGACAATGATCCAGAATCGCTTGACTTTTATCCAACCGCATTAATTGCCGATCAACATGTGGTGACCTATATTGCAGGAACGCCAGTGGTGAGCTCACCCTATCTAGGAAGCCGCCCCGCTTTTGATGGCTCAGATTATATTGTCAATATTGCAAGTATTAATCGAGACATCAGATTAATGCAACAACGCCGCAGCCTATATCGTGCTTATGATAAAATTGGCTATCAAGCGCCTAATACTCCAATTATTGCCTTAAGTGGTAAATTAGAACCGGTTGCCACGTTTGGTGATCCTTTCAAGGGTGGCGCTAATGGCGATTTAACTTTGGGTAGTAATGAATTGGATGTTGCGGCAATTTTGAATAGCTCCGTCGAAGGATACATGTCGGTTGTGTATGATTCGTCGCCACCAGATGTGGGTGGGCAGCGTTTGTCAAACTCAGCGCTGGGTTTAAATATGGGTTTTGTCAACATTGGCAATTTAGATAAGACTCCGTTTTATTTCACCGCTGGCCAGATTTTTGTACCCTTTGGCAGATATTCAACAGCTATGGTGAGCGCACCCTTAACCACAGTGATGTCTCGAACCAAGGCGCGGCCATTTATTTTAGGGTATAAATCACAAACGGATACGGGACCCATTGCTGCAATTTATGGATTTAGAAGCGATACCACATTAGGAAATGGTGCAGCCGGAGGGGTCAATTTAGGTTATATCTATGATGCCACCTATTTCAATGGTGAAATTGGCGGTAGTTTCATCAGCTCGATGGATGATGCAGGTGGCATGCAATTTACAGGCGCAGCACCTGGGACTACATTTGGTGGATTTTCATCGATTACCAATGGAAGTGAAATGGTGAAAAAAATTCCCGCAGTAGGTGTCCATGGTACGTTACATGTAGATAGATTTAATTTTACCGCAGAATGGATTGGAGCAACCACAGCATTTAGACCTGAAGATTTGAGCTTTAATGGTCGAGGAGCTAGGCCACAAGCCTTACAATTAGAAGGTGGTATGACCTTTAGAAATTTTGACAAACCTGCGTCAATTGCACTTGGTTATCAATGGTCTCAGGATACTCTAGCGTTGAATCTACCCAATCGGCGCATTGCTGGGGTATATAATATTTCTATTTGGAAAGACACCGTAGAAAGCTTAGAGTATCGTCATGACATCAATTTTAGAAAAAATCAATATGCCAATGGCGCATCAGCACCGGATTATACCAATGCTAATACGATAAGTCCGGGGGGATCAACAGATACCTTGTTGGCGCAAATTGCAGTGTATTTCTAAAAATGAGTATGCGGTTACATGTCACATGCGAAAGGTGAATGGGGTGTTCGTTTGCAATTCATCACTTTTCCACTCCCTTATGGCCTTAGCTCGGTAGATGGTTGTGCTTGAATGTTTGGCATTTTAATGCAATGCCAGTGACTCGAGTTTAGCCATTTTTCCCTAATCCGTTCGCCCTGAGGAGCGTGCGTAGCACGCGTCTCGAAGGGCTTTCTAA
>DAHWEW010000135.1:0-5917 GCA_027326225.1 Legionellaceae bacterium | reverse complement strand
GACCTTATTGCACGCCACTATTTTCATTAGTCTCCACCGCATATGGACAAAAATTCCTGGTTTCACTTCTTCAGCAATTTCCCGCAGCAAAACCATTCCTTGAACCACACCTAGAGACCCTAGGGTTTGATCTAGAATCTGAAAGTGCTGTGAAGGCTAAAGAGCTTGTACAATTTGGTGTTTTTCAAAATCTCCGAACATCTTTGGACCATGAGAAAAAAGTTAAGTTAGTTCGCCCTAGCTTGGGGTCTGAGTGACGTAACGGGGGAGTGTATGATAACTTATAGAAATTACACAGTCATAAACACAGGATATAACTCTCATATGGGCAAATTGAACGTAGGTTGAGCCTTGACCCAACAACATTTTTTTGTCAATTGTGCCCTAGACGCGAGCTAAATACACATCATTCAAAGGATGAATCTTCACGCAGTCTCGACATTTTCTTTATTTACTCATCTTATCAATGAGTCTGGTAAAATCAGCAAATAGCGCCCAATTGTTTCAAATTACAGAAACAGGAGGATCTCCAGGTGTCCTGTCAATCACCCTTTGTCTCAATGGAAAAGGACCTCTATCCTGTCAATATTATAGCATTCATCATTTTAATTTAAGCATATTAAGTACCATACCAAATCACTCTTATACCTCTGCCGGCATAAAAATAAATACACCGGATTTTAATCCGACCGGTTGTACTATGATAAACAATGGATATTGTTTGTTTTCTGTTAGTCAAACATCTGCCGCAAATATTTCTATTACTAACGCGAATACTACAAATGCGCCTTGGTATCCCTCTTTAGAAGCATTTGAACATTATAATTCTGGACGTTCACATGTGTTTCCTGAAGCCACATTCGCAGGTTCTATGGGTGGGGACAACGTAGTAAATACGATTTATTCCCCTATACGATATCCGTCTGGATATAACATGTCTTACCTTAATCAAGATTATGTTTATATTTATGGTGGTGGTTATGGGGATGATTTGTTTTCTATCGGCGCTTATGTCGCTCAAGTCAATCCTGATACTCTTGAGCACATTTGGCACACTCAACTCATTGATACGAAGCACAATGGTGAATGGGATTATCCTGGTTCTCTGGGTATTTTAGAGGATGGATACCTTTACGTGAGCTATGGTTACCGGCTGGCAAAACTTGATCCAGCAACAGGTCATATTATTTCAATATTGGTCCTTCCGACAGGAGAGGGCGCTCCTGAAAATACCTCTTTCAACGGTTTCAATGCAACTGCAGATGGGACTATTGTCATGAAGTCAGTGTATCGTCAAGCAGGATGTCTTATTCAAGGTCCGGATGCTTTGTTGGAGTGTCCCAATCCAACGGATGTGCCTCCGTCCATTCTTGTTTCAGTGAATCCCAAAACCATGCAATGGATTGATCAAATTACGTTAACAAACCCTGTAGGTGCAAGACCTACTATCACTCAATACAGAGATAAAAATTATGTTTATTTACTTGAAGCCACAACGGCCATTCGCTATATCGTTCAAGACGGTATTTTCACACTAGACGAAACGTGGAATCCAGGAACCATCACTCTATCAGGGCAAACACTTTGTACTTCATTTGTGGTAGTCAATGATTGGGTGGTGGCGCAAACCAATACCCTGCCTGCTACAACCGCGCTCAGTGTGATTAGCATTAATCAAGGAGATGCCAGTCATCAATTTTCTATTCAGCCATTTTTGGGGGAGCCCATTCCTGATTTCATTGCCGCTAAATATTATCCAGCAATCAGCTGGGCACCTATGTCCGTTTCCGGTGATTCAGACAATAATTTGATATATGCAAGCGATGCCTTACCTGGTAAAATTGCGGCCATCAGCATTGCGGAGAGCGGATTAAAGGTCGTGTGGCAAACCAGTCAACGAACAACAAAGTTCACAGCACTCATCAATCCTCCAACGAGCCGTATCGTAGTAGGGACAGACATTCCTGACGGAGAAATCCCGGGCCATAACCACAATGATTATGCCGTATGGAGAAATGCTCTAACTGGCAAAGAAATTGCACGTTCGCCGATACTGCCAGCAATGACGCAAGGCACAATGATCCAACCTTATTATTCAGGACATATGTTTTATGAAGGTCAACTAGGAGACTTGATTAAATTATTGCCTAGCGCGTTGAATCATTAACAAAAGGAAACATCCAATGTCTATCAATTCTTTAAAAACATTAATCACCAACCCTACCTTTAAAACATTGGCATACATTCAAGCGGCGTTAGATGATTCGGATGACGTTTTACGCGCCACCCCCATGACTCGCTCTCCATATCACTTGCTTGCATTACTGATGATGTGGCTACTGGTCAGCCAGGAAAGTAAAAGTAATATCATCAAACGTATCAATGAATATCAAAGAGCACATTTAGAATCGTCTAAACCCTTAACCATTGTGGATTTAGATACATTCACCAGCCAGTTGGGTTGGGAACAACTTGTCTCAGAATTAAATATATCTTCATCCTCTTTTTTTAAGCTCACATTGCCTCAAAACGTTATTCTACAATTGCAAGCAATTGGGGCGAAAGCTCATATTCCACAAGATTTTTTAACCAGGAGCCTTCAAGCAGGAGCACCCCAGGAAATCATCGTCACCACCACGATTTGCCAACAATTCAAATGGGCTGAAACATTTGATGATTATTTTCAAAATTGGTATGTCCCTCAGAGCACATTTCAATTGTCTAATGACTTTAAAAGCTTGCTTCTAAAAATGAAAGCCGAATTAAGTCCCACAGAACAGGAACAGTCAGTCAAACAAATAGGCGCATTTTGTATCACTGCAAACCGTAAAAAAACCTTCTCTGAAAAACCGGTGAGTGACTCTTATGGTGTGAGAATATTACACCATGACTCATCAGAATTAGCCGCTCAAATACCAAAAAATACCAAAATCAATCAGGGATTATACAGCGCTTTTGAGGGGGCTACGTTAAAAGGAGATGTCCCAATCACCGCCGTTCAGGTCGAATTGGAAGGTAGCTCATACTTTAATCAAAACGGCGTTGGTGTTGAACAAACACAGCGCGTGTTCATGGATGGCTGTGCTATGCTACAACGTCAGCAACAAGAGCAAGAATATATTCATTTTGATATCGAAGTATCAGAAGTCCATGCGCTTTTTGTTGACTCTCTGATTGCCATTCATTTTTCAGAACCCTGTGAAAGTGAGTTGACAGCGCTCTCCCTGGCTGCTGAAAATCCTTTCATTTCTCTCATGGGAGCGCTGATAGACAAACACGAAACACCTTACAAAGAAGATTCACATCATCACGCATCCAATCCCAACATCAAAGAGATCATCAAGATTTATCCCGATCGGATGACACATCGTGCTGTGCTCGATACAGCTTTTGCCAATAAAGAGGCACAAAAAAAATTGGGCGGGTTTTTTGTGAAAAAAGATGACAAAACATCCAAGCGGGTTGCTTCGTCTCATTGTTGTGTGATGTAGACACCCTATTTTCATCTAGATAGTGCAAACATATCTCAACACCATTGGGACCATGATCAGTCTTTTTGGGCAAGCCCTTGCTTTATTTTTCCAAAGACTGGGATCCGTGCAATTTGATCTGATGAAGCCAGATAAAGAATATCACGCTTATCACTGCCCCCCGTAGCAGGAAATAGCAATAGCTGATTGAGCCCTGTTGATAAGGCATAACTATCCATACCTAAGGCAAATAGGCGATTATAACTATTCAATGGCTCGGGCCAATTTTTATGCCCTATTTGATGGGAAAAAACCCAAGGCATATCACAAAAAATAAGACCATCTAAATCCTTATCCTTCATGGGATTTGCACTACCGCCATAAGCAATAGAGGTAGAAAAGATGGGAATATCGCCGGCATAATAGTACTTTAAAAGGGGCATCAATTGACGAGCCTTTGATGGATAGGCTAACAGGAAAATCATATCAAAATCTCGCCGTCGATTCATGGTGGTTTCTATATACTGCCCAACCCATTGCTTTACTTGTTTTCCGCGCATCTCACTGTCAGATACCTTTAAAAAATGGCGCATCTTGTCATTCATATCATCTTTGGCCTGATAACGCAGCGTATCAACCACAAGCCCTTCATGTGCTTGCCATTGATTGACAAAAGCCTTCACAATGTCATCGCCCCATATGCCACTGGGCGCTATCACCAGCGCCCTGGAATAACCCTTTTTATGTGCTTTGATGGCTACTTGACGTGCCTCATGACTCAGCGAGAGACCAAACTGATAGGCGCCTTTTTTAGGCACCCCTTGGGTATCATTTAACAACAAGGTGGGTACAGGATGCTCCATGTTCGAAACAGTAGCCACCTCTCCTTTGCTTAAGGGCCCAATGATAAAGTCCGCACCTTCTGACACAGCCTGCTGATAGAGAGTATCTACTTGTGATCCAAAGGTATTATATAAACGTACCTTGACATCTAAAGAACGATGAGCTTTGTGTAACCCAGCCATAAATCCATCTTTCACGGCCTCACCAGGACCTGATAATGGACCTGTGAGCGGTAATAGCAGGGCAATTTGTTTGGGCGCCGGGAATAAGTCTGATGTTCTATTGGTCAAAGGAGAGGGTAAAAGATGTTCCGCAGGATGTTGTGGGTATTGCTCTTGCCATTGTGAAACTTGTGCCAGTAGATCATGAGGATCATCAAATGTCTTTTGTGAAATCATCGTCAACTGTAACCAACCCTCTAACTCTTTATTTGCAGAAGCCTCTGCCGTCATTGTATGTAACTCTGCATTGGGTAACTGAGTTAGAGTGAACCACAATGCGCGACGATTCAGAGTCTGAGAGGATTCATCAGGTAATAACTTATCCAATTTCATCCGAAGAGAAAGAGACTCATAAGTATGACCAACAGATTGGTAAGCAGAAGCCAACAGTTCATGATATTCTACCTGATAATAGATAGGTAATTGCTCTACATGTTCTACAGCTGCCAATTTAGATATGGCTTGTTCTGGTTTTTCTAAGATCAAATCTGTTTTTGCTTCTAATACATTCTTTTCATTGGCAAGTGTTGGGGATAGTTGCTTCATTTGTGATAAAATGGCACGACCTTCACGCCATTGCCCATCATGAATCAAACGTCCGGCGGCCAATATCAATAAGGATTGCGACGCTTCACCCGTTTGATTTTTTGCCAAAGCCAAGTATGCTCTTGCCGGCATGGTATAGGGACTGGCAATGTGCTTTGTAACAGGTGCCTTTGTAGCAACTACTGGCATCTCAGCTACCTTCGCGCATTGTGAGAGCATGATAGAGCCAATCATGAGCACAACTGATTTTAACCAATAGGTATTTGATAACATAACAGGCTATCCACCAAGCAAGAACGCAAAAGGATAAACCATGACAGACTCTTCAGCAAGAACCCACGGTATCTTATATATCGTGGCTACACCAATTGGCAATCGAGATGACTTAAGTTTCAGGGCATTAAAGATCTTACAATCTGTTGATCTCATTCTAGCAGAAGATACTCGCCACTCTATGCCGCTATTGACAGGATTAGGCATACAAAAACCCATGATGTCTTTTCATGCACACAATGAAGCACACAAAAGTGATGACATCATCGATAAACTCAAACAAGGGGCCAGCATTGCTCTCATTAGTGATGCGGGTACACCATTAATTAGTGACCCAGGTTTTCCTTTGGTCAGCCTTGCATTAAAAAATCACATTGCTGTGGTTCCCATTCCTGGGCCTTGTGCGCTCATCACAGCATTGTCCGGCGCAGGCGTTTCTTCTGATACATTCACTTTTTGTGGATTTTTGCCGCCGTTGTCTTGTTGCTTATCATCATCAGTGCAGTGGCGGGGACACTTTCGGTTGCTCACAACAAGTCGAAGAACAATGTGTCAAGTGCAGCG
>DAHWEW010000134.1:0-6029 GCA_027326225.1 Legionellaceae bacterium | reverse complement strand
GCTAGATAGTAACCGTCATGAAGCCTTACAAAAATTACATATGCAAGAAGAAGCCACGTTTGATGAAATGGCATCCCTCTATCCCCTTTATTTCAAACAATATATTGCTCATGGCATTACCCAAGGCATTCTTGACCCCAAATTAGGCGAATTTGATTTAGACAGACTCGGCAGCGCCTTATTACCTGAACGCGATATGCAATTTACTTATTTGAGTTTACAAACACTCTATGACCGTTACTTTATCCATGAAAAAGGCATTCGTTATGAGCTGCCCCAAGCCTTTTTCATGCGAGTTTCTATGGGACTTGCCATTCGGGAACAGAATAAAGAGGAAAAAGCCATTGAATTTTATCAATTGCTATCTTCTTTTGATTATATGGCATCAACCCCCACCCTATTTAATGCAGGTACCGTGCGCCCACAATTATCTAGCTGCTATTTAACCACTGTTCCTGATCATTTAGATGGTATTTACAGTGCCATCAAAGATAATGCTCTCCTCTCTAAATTTGCAGGTGGTCTTGGCAATGACTGGACACCGGTACGCGCGATGGGTGCTCATATCAAAGGCACCAATGGCCGCTCACAAGGCGTTGTCCCCTTTTTGAATGTTGCCGATGCGACTGCTGTAGCCGTGAATCAAGGTGGCAAACGAAAAGGAGCCGTATGCGCTTATCTTGAATGCTGGCACCGTGATGTAGAAGAATTTTTAGAACTACGTAAAAACACAGGCGACGATAGACGACGGACTCACGATATGAATACTGCGCTCTGGATCCCTGATTTGTTCATGAAGCGCGTGCATGAAGAAGGCAATTGGACGCTGTTTTCTCCAGATGAAGTCCCAGAGCTCCATGAATTATATGGCAAGGCCTTTGAAGCCAGATACATTGAATGTGAAGAACAAGCAGCCCTTGGAAAAATTCACAATAGCAAAACCGTTCCAGCGATTAAGTTGTGGCGAAAAATGCTATCCATGCTCTTTGAAACAGGCCACCCATGGCTTACCTTTAAAGATGCTTGCAATGTGCGCTCTCCACAACAGCATGCAGGTGTGATTCATAGCTCCAACTTGTGTACTGAAATCACTCTCAACACATCACAAGATGAAATTGCTGTCTGTAACTTAGGCAGTGTGAACCTACCTCAGCACATCAAAAAAGGCAAATTGGACAAAGAAAAGTTGAAACGGACTATCCATACCGCCATTCGCATGTTGGATAACGTCATTGATATTAATTATTATTCCGTCCCTCAAGCACGAAACTCTAATTTAAAACATCGTCCAGTTGGCTTAGGGTTGATGGGATTTCAAGATGCGTTGTATGCGCTTCATCTTGACTACACCTCAAGTGCCGCTGTTGAATTTGCAGATACCTCGATGGAATTGATAAGCTATTACGCTATTGAAGCGTCATGTGAATTAGCGAAAGAACGGGGCAAATACCAAAGCTATGAAGGATCTTTATGGAGCAAAGGAATTCTTCCCATTGACTCCATCAATCTACTGCAACAAACCCGTGGCCAATTCTTAGAGCAAGATAGATCACAACGCTTAGATTGGGAAGCATTGCGCGTCAAGGTACGTACCCAAGGCATGCGTAACTCCAACGTCATGGCCATAGCACCAACAGCCACCATTTCAAACATTTGTGGGGTCTCTCAATCCATTGAACCGACCTACCAAAATCTCTATGTGAAATCAAATCTTTCCGGTGAATTTACCATCGTTAATCCTTACTTGGTGGCTGATTTAAAAGCACTCAACTTATGGGATGCAGTGATGGTCAATGATCTCAAGTATTTCAATGGCAGTGTGCAACACATCAACCGAATTCCAGCCAACTTAAAAGCGCGTTATGCCACTTCCTTTGAAATGGACCCCATCTGGCTCATTGAGGCGGCCTCTCGTCGACAAAAATGGCTAGACCAAGCACAATCACTCAATGTTTATATGGCAAAACCATCCGGGAAGAAGCTGGATGAGTTGTATCGTCAGGCATGGATCAGAGGCTTAAAAACAACTTATTACTTGCGTAGTTCAAGCGCCAGTAATGCCGAAAAATCAACTATCACCGATCTTGCACTAAACGCCGTGAGTCTCGATGAGCCTAAAGCTTGCCTCATCACTGATCCTGAATGCGAAGCATGCCAATAAATACAACCTTTACAAGGAGAACCCTATGACAAGCCCTATGACAGACCACGCAAATACAACTCAAATCGGCGGATTGACCGGCCTTGAGTTATTAGAAATGGGAGCCAACCGAATCCATGTGGATGATAAAAAAATAATCAACTGTCGTGCCGATTTAAACCAATTGGTGCCCTTTAAATATAAATGGGCTTGGGATAAATACTTAACTGCTTGTGCCAATCATTGGATGCCCAATGAAATCAACATGAGCGCCGATCTGGCTTTATGGAATGATCCCAATGGATTAACAGCTGATGAAAGATTGATCATCAAACGTAATCTTGGCTTTTTCTCAACCGCTGATTCATTGGTCGCCAATAATCTGGTATTAGCAGTATATCGTCATATCACCAATCCAGAATGTCGACAATATCTCTTGCGTCAAGCATTTGAAGAGGCATTACATACCCATGCCTATCAATATGTGATTGAAAGCTTAGGCCTCGATGAAGCCGAAGTGTTTAATATGTATCGTGAAATTCCGTCTGTAGCGACCAAAGCATCTTGGGCCTTACCCTTTACGCAAAGTTTAAGTGATCCTAATTTCCATACCGGCACACCATCAGAAGATCAGCGTTTGTTGCGTGATTTGATTGCATTCTATGTTGTTTTTGAAGGGATCTTTTTCTACGTAGGCTTTACCCAAATTTTATCGATGGGTAGACGCAATAAAATGGTCGGAACTTCAGAGCAATTTCAATACATTTTGCGTGATGAATCCATGCACATGAATTTTGGTATCGATGTGATCAATCAAATCAAAATTGAAAATCCCCATTTATGGACCGCTGAATTCAAAAAAGACATCATCGAGCTCATCAAAGAAGGTGTTGCCATGGAGTATCAATATGCCAAAGACACCATGCCACACGGTATTTTGGGCATGAATGCTGAAATGTTTGAAGAGTATTTACATTTCATCGCTAATCGTCGCTTAAACCAAATTGGCTTGGCAGAGCTTTATCCAGGCGCTGAAAATCCATTCCCATGGATGAGCGAAATGATGGATCTGAAAAAGGAAAAGAACTTCTTTGAAACCCGAGTCATTGAGTATCAAGCTGGTGGAACTTTAAGTTGGGATGATGAGCAATAGACCTGCTATAGGTTAAAGAGGACGGCTCGATGAATGGCTTGTCTCATCAATATGGAGTGTGAGCCCCAGATGATCAGCTAATTTAGTCATCATCGATGATTTTGCTTCGTCTTGATAACGCTTCAATTGCAAAGAAGGTGTATCACCGGAATAACATTGATCAATAAAGATTTTCAGTTCTTTAAAGCAACGAAATGCCGATTGAACATCTACTTCAATCACCTTAAATTTTAGGCGCATGGCAAATTCTCCAAGCATCAAGGGATTATTTAACATGCGCTTTTCATCCAATTGATCTAACGCAAATAAATCAACCTCATGTTGTTTTACTTCGCTTCTGGTTTGCGCATTGGGTAAGCCAATCAATCTCTGAACAAATGACGTGATGGACTCTTCTTGAAAATCCAAAAATTTATTTCTTTTGAACCATTGTTGTAGCGTGTATCTCCCGAAAAAGGATTGATACAGATAGGGATGGCGATTTTCTGGATGTTCTTCCTGAGGAATAAACGCTGTAAATGAATGGGTAGAATGCCAACCAAAATCAATTGTGTCTACTTGCTGACTTGCTATTTTGACTAAGTAAGCCAAAATGATGTCCTCAGATGCTGAAGGAGGCAGGAGCATCTCTTGTTTTTGACTCGCAAGTTGCGCTTGACTTGAATCAATCGCCACCATACTTGCCTGCATTTCGCCAATAAGGCTGGCTGGGGCACCTGCCATCATCACTCCATAATCCCTGACCATGCTCATAAATGTTTCATGTACATCTTGCCCACTGGCGACAGTCAAATCCTGCTTTTGATGCATATAAAACCCACTAAAATAATAAAATACGCTCTATTTGTTTTTTATTATTTTAGTATAGTATAAAAATCGGGCAAATATGTTCAGTGTAAATAAATAAGCCAAGAACGCTTCGTATCCCGTGCCCCTGCCCGGTTTTAATGAGCAGAGGTCATACATAGGGTTATATGGTTTGTTTCCAGTACTGGAGATGAATGGCTATTGACGCAACTGTGGGAATAAAATCACATCTCGGATGGAGCCTGAGTTGGTAAATAGCATCACTAACCGATCGATGCCAATCCCTTCCCCAGCGGTGGGTGGTAGGCCATATTCCAAAGCTTCGATATAGTCACTATCAAAATGCATGGCTTCTAGATCGCCCGCTTCTTTATCAAGGACTTGTTTTTGAAAGCGTTCAGCTTGATCTTCTGCATCATTCAATTCCGAAAATCCATTGGCTATTTCGCGACCCATGATAAAAAACTCAAATCGGTCGGTTACTTCTGGATTTTTTTCATTACGTCTGGCCAGAGGTGAAACTTCAGTGGGATATTCCGTCACAAAGGTGGGTTGGATCAGTTGATGTTCAATGGTTTCTTCAAAGATAATCATCTGCAATTTACCCAAACCATCTGTCTTTTTATAAGGGAGTTTCAGCTCTTCTAACAAGTTGCGACAACTGTCTATGGTTTCTAGTTGAGAAGCTTTGAGTTCCTTATGATATTTTAAAATGGCTTCTTTGATACTGATGCGGGCAAACGGTTTCGAAAAATCGATGGTTTGGCCTTGATAAGTGATTTCTCTCTTTCCTAACACTTCATCACACAAATGACGCATCAATTGCTCGGTAAAATCCATCAAATCTTCATAATCAGCATAGGCTTGATAAAACTCGATCATGGTGAATTCGGGATTATGACGAGTTGAGATCCCTTCATTCCGAAAATTGCGATTGATTTCATACACGCGTTCAAATCCACCCACCACCAATCGCTTGAGATAAAGTTCAGGCGCTATCCTTAAAAACATTTGCATGTCCAGGGTGTTGTGATGGGTGACAAAAGGACGTGCCAGTGCACCGCCTGGAATGGGATGCATCATCGGCGTTTCAACTTCTAAGAACTGATGACTATCCATGAATTGTCGACAGGCTTTCATGAGGCGTGATCGGATTAAAAACGTTTGACGACTGTCTTCGTTAGCAATCAAATCAACATATCGTTTACGATAACGCATTTCTTTTTCTGTCAAACCATGAAATTTATCAGGCAATGGCCGCAAGGATTTGGTTAAGAGTAAAAGAGACGTTGCATGCACAGTTAATTCACCGCTATTGGTGATGAATAATACGCCTTCTACGCCAACTATATCCCCCAAATCCCAATGCTTAAATTGCTCGTAAAGCGCTTCTAGCTCATTTTGACGAATATAAACTTGAATCCGGCCTGACATGTCTTGAATATGAAAAAAACTGGCCTTACCCATGATTCGACGCAACACAATACGCCCGGCAATCGCAACTTTAACCTGTTCTGTAGCCAACGTTTCTTTTGAACACTGTGCATATTGGATCATTAAATCATTGGCTAAGGCGTTTCGGCGAAATTGATTGGGAAAACGAAATCCCTCTTGACGCAAATCAGCCAACTTTTGTTTACGAATGTGATAAATTTCATTCTCATCTAACTCTTCTTCTATCATGTTTCTTGTACTCCAGCCTTAAGGCTTGCTTCAATAAATGGGTCAAGATCACCGTCTAAAACGGCTTGGGTATTACTTGTTTCAACGCCTGTACGTAAATCTTTGATGCGTGATTGATCAAGCACGTAAGAACGAATTTGCGCCCCCCAACCAATGTCTGACTTTGTTGCTTCTAACGCTTGCTGGGCAGCATTTTTCTTTTGCATTTCCAATTCATACAATTTAGCACGTAATTGCTTCATGGCT
>DAHWEW010000133.1:0-6070 GCA_027326225.1 Legionellaceae bacterium | reverse complement strand
TAGTTCTTTTTGATGTAAAAATGCTTCGTGATGCACCAACAAGAGAGACTCGTTTGCTACAGCAATCACATCGTTATGAAAAACACCGAGATCAATGGCTTTTGGATTTTGACAAGCAAATACTACGTGTTGTTCATCTAATTGATGACTCCTAGCGATGGCCATTGAGGCCTCTAAAGTTTGTCTTGCCGGATAGCGATGAGGTGAAGGATAGTGGTTGCCAGCTGGTAGGGCGCGTTTTCCGTAAACAAAGAGATTTGTACCACGTGCGCCATGATGTTCACATATTCGACTATGATTGGCTGCTCCCTCATCTCCTGTTGTTAGGGTTTTAGGTAGAATCGAGTGATGCTTAAAATAACGTTCATCATGAAATATTCTCTGTAATAGGATTTTTGAAAAATCAGCTTCGTGGTGACGATGCAAATTATGGATTAAGTTAGCTGCAGTAAAATGAACTGTGTGATCCTGGGTATCGATGCTTGCTGAAATAGTCGCAGCGTTAGCAGTCCACATACTGGATGCAGAATAACAGGCACTGAGTATATTAGGATCAGCACGTTTTGCCTTATTGAGTTGTTCGGTAGGCGTACCGGTAAATCCCAGTTGAGATAATAATGCAAGATTTGGGCGCAGGTGTGGGGGCATGATGGCTTGTTTGAGGCCTAAGCTATGGAGAAGTCGCATCTTCATAATCCCTTGATGTGCCGCAAGAGCCGGATTGGAAGTCGTATGAGCATTAGAGGTTGAAGCAAGGTTTCCACTGGATAATCCAGCATAATGATGACTGGGGCCAACCAAACCATCCATGTTTAATTCATATACGTTCATGTTCCCCTGCCTGCATTACTGAGCAAAACCCCAGGCAGCAGGTGATCAGGCATTGTAAGCTCTGATTGCTCTAAACTGGCTATAGGATATGCGACATAATCAGCGGCAAAATAAGCACTAGGTCGGTGATTGCCACTTTTTCCAACTCCACCAAACGGTAGGTTTCCAGAAGCTCCTGTAATAGGGCGGTTCCAGTTTACGATTCCTGATCGGATGGTCTGATAAAACTGTTGATAATGAGACAAATCATCACTGAATAAACCTGCGGCTAATCCATAGCTTGTTTGGTTAGCGAGAGTTAGAGCATCTGTAAAATGTTTATAGCGATAGATTTGTACCAAAGGTGCAAATATTTCTATATCTATGGGTTGCGTGACTTTGCTCATGTCAACGATCCCAGGTGTCAGTAATCCAGTGTTATCAGCCAGCAAAGACATATGCATTAAGCGCTCACCGCCCATATCTATAAGTGATTGTTCTGTTTTTAAATGTGACAGCGCGTGTTGGTGACTTATCACAGGACCCATAAAGGGTTCTGGAGATTCATGATAAGCACCAAGTCGTAAATGAGAAGCACTTTCGATGAATTGATTTAAGAACAAATCGCCATCATGAGTATCAGGTATTAAGATCCGTCGAGCACAGGTACAACGTTGGCCTGCAGTGATGAATGTTGAGAGCAAAGTTTGGTAGACAGCAGCGTTCATAGATTTGACAGAATCGATGATGAGCGGATTGTTTCCTCCCATTTCCAAGGCCAAAATGATATCAGGTCGATGACTAAACAATTGGTTGATTTCAACCCCTGCTGCATAACTACCTGTGAAGTAGACGCCTTGAATATCTTGTTGTAATAAGTGCTTTGCTGTCGTTTTTCCTCCTTGGATACAGTTTATGACGCCCGGAGGCAGGCCTGCCTCATGCCAACATTGCATCACTAAGGCTGCCACGGCAGGGGTCAGCTCACTTGGTTTATAAACAACGGTATTGCCAGCAAGAAGGGCTGGTATGATATGACCATTACTTAAATGAGCAGGAAAATTAAATGGGCCTAAGACGGCAACGACTCCATGTGGCTTATAACGAATATAACCGCTTCCATCGGACAAGTTGACAGCTTTTTCTGGAGTACGCTCTTTATAAGCGTTGATGGATAAGTTCACTTTGCCAATGACTGAGGCTACTTCTGTCGTTGCCTCCCATAAAGGTTTGCCTGATTCTTGTGCTATCAATAGGGTTAACTCTTGTTGCTTTTTTTCAATGTGGTGGCCAAAATTTTTGATGAATTGAGCGCGCTCTGAAAAGGTTTGTTCTGACCACTTTATGAAGGATTGATGGGCGCTTCTAGACGCCATAGCAACTTCGTTTTCATTGGCTTCTCTTCCTTGCCATATGATTTTTCCATTGGCAGGATTTGTCGAGCAGAGTTCTGTTCCTTCACCCTCTATCCATTGTCCATTGATATAGTGATTTTTTATTGAATTCATTGTGAACTTCCAAGAGGAGAAACACGGATCCATTCACCGACCTTAACTTCTAAGAGTTCGGCTGTTTCATGGCTCAACAAACAAGAGTCTTCTTTATCATTTTGAATCATATGACTGACGGTCGCACGAAAATCAAGCTTGGTATTGGCTAGGAGATAACGCTGATTCGTCACATCATCCATAGTGGTTTTCACGCGTAATAACTTGCTTTGTGTGATGGTTTTGATCTCTTTGCAAGAAGCTTCAATGGTTGGGCCTGCGTCAAAAATATCAACATAATTCTTATAAGCAAATCCTTCTTGCAAAAGGATGGTCATGGCTGCATTAGTTAAGGGATGTGGCTTACCAATGATGGCTTGGGTGCTAGGAGACAATAAATTGACATAAATGGGATTGGGAGGCATCAAATCTGTTATAAACTGCTTATTGGTTGACATCGTCAAGCCATCTGCTTTAGCAAAGGACATATGAAAAAAATGTTTTCCCACTTGTTCCCAGAAAGGAGACTGACCCTTTTCATCAGCAACACCGCGCATTTCGGCAATCATGTTTGCAGCAAAACGCATTGGAAATTGGGCAATAAACAAAAAGCGGGCACGAGATAACAAAAGACCGTGACCATGAACGCGAAAGCTTGGATCCAAATATAAGGTACACAGTTCGCTATAACCTTGGTAATCATTTACAAGATTTAACATGTCATAATCATGACGAATACGTTCACTGTGGCATATTCGGGTGTGTTTGGATATCAAATAGGAATAAAAGGGTACATCATACCCAGTTGCTGAGAGAATGGCTGAGGTACCTACGACTTTTTTATGTTCGAGACATTCAAGCACGAATAGGTAATATTCATCACGAGGAGTGCTGATTTTTTTTTTGAAAGAAAGCGTTGAGAGTGCGATACGCTTTTGTAATAGGTCAGGATTTTTGGGTAGGGTAGTGATCCCTACGCCACTTTCTTTGGCCAAATGATGGATATCATCAAAATCAGTCTCTTTTGCTCTGCGAAAAAGCATCATGATTATGTCTCATCTTACTAATTCATTGAGTAAAAGCATGCTTAAGGATGCACGCTCAACTAGACTATCGATTAATATAAATTCTTTTGGGCTATGGATCTGTCCACCCCGGACACCTAGGGTATCGATGACCGGGAGCCCAGCATTTGCCAGATTATTGCCGTCACAACATCCACCTGAATCCTCCCAGTCAAGGGTTAGGCCAATCTCATGCCCAACTTTTTGGATCCTTTGAAATAGCTGCTCTGTATCTTTATTCACTCGTTTGACTGGGCGAGTAAAGTCACCACTGGCTATTAAAGAATATCCCTCTTGTTTCGTATTCACAATGATATTGTCTATTTGTTGCCGAACCCATGCTTCATCGTCAGGGTGATTGATGCGAATATCAAGTTTTGCTACAGCTCTATCAGGGACTATATTTAATGCTTCTCCGCCAGCAATAAGGCCTACGTTGATGGTAACCCCCTCACGTAGTCCGTTGAGTGCATGAATAGCGATGAGCGCTTCTGCTAGAAAACAAATGGCGTTTTTTCCTTGTGTAAAGGAGCGTCCAGCGTGGGCTGCGACGCCAGTAGCAATCAAGGTTATTTTTCCACTGCCCTTGCGGTTTTTGGCAATCGTACCATGAATATTCATGGCAGGTTCATAAAGAAGTGCAGCCTCATAACGATGTGCAATTTCAGAGAATAATAGGCTGGATGCTGGAGAGCCTATTTCTTCATCTGCATTGATTAAAACATCCCAACCAATGTTGCTTGCATTTGGGTTCATTTCAAAAGCAGTCAATGCATGTAGCATGACGATAAGGCCGCCTTTCATATCTGCTACCCCAGGTCCATTGATGGTATTCTCGTCTACATAAGTCAACGTTTGAAAGGGGCTGTCAGCAGGATAAACGGTGTCCATATGCCCGCATAATAGGATCCGTCTAGGTAGGTCTGGTCTTTTTTGGATGAAAAGAACCTCCCCACAAGATTGCAGTGTGGTATGACCTGTCATGTTGATGGTTGCGAGAGGTGGTAATTTTTGGGGTTGTATGATATCTCCAATGTTCTTAAAAGCAGACCAGAGGGTTTGCAGCATTGTGTTTAAGCCCACTAAATTGTCAGTGCCTGAGTTGATTTCACAAAACTGAAACAATTGCTTCACCATGGTTTCTTGGTTAGCATGCAAGTAAGATAGCGATGTTTGCAACGATTTATCCATAAAATCAACCCAATTTGAGCGTTTATCGCTTGAGTATAAAGACATGACCTTCATGTATCATGACATTTTTTTCAGGAGTATGCATGCAAAATCTCATTGAAGAGACTCATCATGAGTGGCACGATATCCTCAGTTGTGCCTTAAAAGGAATGGATCCAGATTATCTTCGTCATTTACAAAATACGAATGATTGGCTGCCAGGAAATGCATGTATATTCAATGCATTTCACATGCCCCTCTCATCGGCAAGGTATCTGCTTTTTGGAGAGTCACCCTATCCCCGCAAAGCGTCTGCAAATGGGTATGCCTTTTGGGATAATGCAGTGGGTTCCCTTTGGAGTCAGACAGGGTTGAGTCGTGAGGTCAATAGAGCAACTTCATTGCGTAACTTCATTAAAATGTTGCTTTATGCGCGAGGTGATTTGTTGAAAGATTTTTCGCAAGTAGCCATCAGTCACTTGGATAAATCACACTATCAACAAACCGCCGCTGAATTGTTCCATGCGTTGATGAACCATGGTATCGTTTTATTGAATGCTTCTTTAGTGTATCGCGAAGCAGAAGTGACTTATCATGCCCGCCAATGGCAACCATTTATTCATCGTCTCTTAAGTCAATTGGCTGAAATGCGTTGTGAACTCCAACTGATCTTATTTGGAAAAATTGCAAAAGAAATTCCAAAAACCCAATTATCCATAGCACTTATATCTGAGCATCCCTATAATCTCAGTTTTATCACGAATGAGAAGGTTGTGGCATTTTTTAAACCATTGGATTTACTTTTAAAAGAGAAAGTTTCATGAATCAACAAACAACCATAGATGAGGATGAAATTGCCAAATTTAGAGAACATGCAGAAGAATGGTGGAATAAAGACGGACCCTTAAAAACGCTTCATGATATTAATCCCTTAAGGCTTCAATTTATCCAAAAATGGATAACGTTGAAAGACAGCACTATTTTAGATGTTGGGTGTGGTGGCGGTATTCTTTCTGAAGGACTTGCAGTCAATGGTGCAATCGTCACTGGTATTGATATGGAAAGAGAAGCGATTCAAAATGCAAAGCATCACAGCAAAGAGAATCAATTAAAGATTAACTATTTATGTCAGTCTATTGAAGAACATGACAGAGGCCCCTATGATGCGATCACTTGTATGGAACTCTTAGAGCATGTGAACCACCCAGAGCTTGTGATAGCGCACGCTGCTCGTTTACTCAAAGAGGGGGGCTTTCTTTTTCTGTCAACCATCAATCGAACCCCTGAAGCGTACGTCAGTGTTGTGATTGCTGCGGAATATATTCTTGGAATTTTGCCCCGTCAAACCCATGATTATCAGAAGTTTCTAAAGCCAAGTGAGTTGCTCGCGATGACTCAAAACGTTGGTTTAGATACAGTGAGCATCAGTGGGATGGGTTATCATCCATTGACTCGCAAGGCTTCTTTGCAAACTTCGGTGAAAGTGAATTATTTACTGGCTTGCAAGAAATCATAAGCCCGCCAATGATTAAAATAAAA
>DAHWEW010000132.1:0-6088 GCA_027326225.1 Legionellaceae bacterium | reverse complement strand
TTTCGAGTTATATAACTGATCTCATGTTAAATCAGGGAGATCCCTCGCTTCGCTCGGGATGACGGGCGAGCAGTTACGATAGGATAAAGGAAAGAACAGCTATCCAATTAGACCATGAATGGTTACTGTCGGTGATTTCTTTTTTTCTATTCATAAATAACTCCATTTATTAAATTTGTATCATAGCTCTAGCACAGGAAAAGCGAAATCGAGGAGGGTAGAATAATAATTTTGGATCGTTTTTTGGATCGACTTTGATATTACTAGGAGAAGAAAATTCTTAAAACCCTTACTGGGCTTGGTCGGGACGGAAGGATTTGAACCTTCGACCACTAGCACCCCATGCTAGTACGCTACCAGACTGCGCTACGCCCCGATGGAGGTGAATCATAGCGTTTCTCTTAATAAATAACAAGGGAGCTAAGCAAAAGCATTGATACCAGTGATATGCCGTCCTAGCATTAAAGTATGCACATTGTCTGTTCCTTCGTAAGTAAAGACTGATTCCAAATTTAACATGTGACGAATCACATGATACTCTAAACTAATCCCATTCGCGCCGAGTAAGTTTCGACAGGTTCTTGCAATCTTTAATGCTTCTCTGCAAGCATTTCTTTTGGCTAAAGAAACCATGACGGGTGTCTCACGTTTCTCATCTTTTAAGCGCCCGATTTGCAGATTTAAGCATTGTGCTTTGATGATTTCGCTATACATATCTGCCAACTCTTTTTGGATCAATTGAAATGAGGCTAAAGGTTTATCAAACTGCTTGCGCGCTAACAAGTAATCACGAGTCATATCAAAGCATGCCATGGCAGCCCCCATGGCCCCCCAAGAAATACCATATCTAGCTTGATTAAGACAACTTAAGGCCGCGCCCAACCCTTTTTCTGTACCTGGCAATATATTTTCATCTGGAACAAACACATCTTCAAAGACCAATTGACCCGTAATCGATGCGCGCAAAGACATCTTTAATTTAATCTCTTTACGTGAGAATCCTTTGAATTCTTTTTCAACAATAAATCCACGGATCCCATCTTTGGTTTTAGCCCATACAATGGCAATATCCGCAATAGATGCATTGGTGATCCACATTTTTTCACCATTCAGGATATACCCTCCATCTACCTTTTTAGCAATGGTTCTCATGCTACCCGGATCAGATCCTGAGTCTGGCTCCGTCAAACCAAAACAACCAATCACCTTCGCTTCTGACATCTTCGCTAAAAACCGGTGTTTTTGTGCCGCACTGCCATAATGAAAAATCGGATACATACATAATGAACTTTGAACTGAGACAAAGCTTCGTAACCCGCTATCACCCCGCTCTAATTCCTGACAGACCAAACCATAAGCAATATAAGAAGCCTCTGAACCCCCATATTCAGCAGGTAAGGTCAATCCTAACAAACCAAGTTCTGCCGTTTTTTTTATGAATTCCTCTGGAAATGTTGAATGCTCAAAGGATTCTATCATCAGAGGTAGCACATCATGCCTCACAAAACGTGCGACGCTATCCCGAATCATTCGTTCATCCTCATGGAGTTGCTCATCAAGAAAAAGTAAGTCATCCACTTTTTGTCTCCTTAAAAGATTGTATTGAGGTGACAATCCTATCCCTACTTGGCAATAGATATTGCCAAGCATTTCCCAAAGGAATAAAACAATCCTCCGCAGTCAATCGTTTTATCTTTAAGTGTTTTGGGCCAAACTCTAACAATAACGTCATCAGCCCCTCACTCAAAGATCCACTTCTGCGCCCTTCATCAACAATCAATACATATTTAGTCTTATCTATTGCTCTTAATATCGCCTCTTTGGGGAGTGGACTTAGCCAATGCAAATCGACCACTTTCACTTGAATACCATGATGCTCTTCAAGAATTTTTGCAGCCTGCCTCGATAAATAATAACCATTTGCATAAGTGAGAATGACTGTATCTCCATCCCCATAAGTACTCACTTCACCAAAAGCAATCATCTCATCTATGGGGGGATAGTCAAATAACCAACCCTGATCACCAGGTTCATGCAAGTCTTTGGTCATATAAAGAGCAATTGGCTCCAAAAAAACAACCACTCGTCCCTTATGCTCTGCCAAAGCAAGTGAGGTACGTAAAAGCTTTGCAGCATCTGGTCCATTGGAAGGAGAAACGATGATGACCCCTGGTAAATCTCGTAAAACCGCTATGGAGTTATCATTATGAAAATGGCCACCGAATCCTTTTTGATAAGCGAAGGCTGCTATTCTTATCACCATTGGGTTTTGATATTGTCCATTTGAAAAAAAAGATAGGGTTGATGCTTCTCCCCGTAACTGATCTTCTGCATTATGCAGGTATGCCAAATATTGAATTTCTGGTACAGGGAGAAAACCATTATGAGACATGCCAATCGCCGTCCCCAAAATAGTGGTTTCATCAAGAATGGTATCAAACACTCGTCTTTGACCAAATCGATTCAGTAAATCTGCCGTAACTCGATACACACCCCCTTTTTTTGCAACATCTTCTCCAAAAACCAACATATTGGGGTACTGTAATAACAGATCGGTTAGAGCAAAATTAATCTGTTGACAAAGATTACGCTTCATCGTCAATTGATGATAGTTTGCTCCAAAAACCTCTGCTCGGCGAGTCTCTTTGGGTAATGGATAGCTTCGATCAGGATGCTTTTTGGGCAGTAAAGCTTGCATGATCATTTCTGAACCAACTAATTTTGGACACTCAAGCACTTCTATCGCTTGAGCGTGAATGAAAGCACGATTATCTTCATATAAATCAATGATCTCTTGAGCACTCATCCACTTTTCTCGATAAAGGATATGGGCTGTATGTAAGAGCGGATCGTCTGCCTCGGTCTGCTTAATTTCCTCATCTGTACGATATTGTGATTCAATATCGGAACCAGCATGTCCTAGTATTCGAACACAACGCATATGAAGAAACACCGGCTGCTTTTTATTACGAGCCACGCGCTCTGCTTCCATTGCTTTTGCATAGCAATCAGCAATATTTAACCCATCACAAGCCATATAATGAATATGAGGTCGTGCTCTGAAGGTGTCTTCAATCCAATTTTCTGGAGTTGGAACGGAGATTCCAAACCCATTGTCTTCACAAATCCACACAAGCGGTAATGGATAATGCTGTTCGAGAATCCATGAACAAGCATTGAAAGCCGTTTGAGCCGAAGCATGATTGACTGATGCATCCCCAAATGAACAAAGAATCACCGCATCTTCTGACAATACACCGTTCAAATGTAATTCCTTAGCCCTAGTGATCGAAAAAGCCGCGCCTAAAGCCTTAGGTAAGTGAGAGGCAATGGTTGATGTTTGAGGAGGTATCATCAATGGCACACTGCCAAATACTTTGTGGCGCCCCCCAGAAATGGGATCAGAAGCTGCCGCCACCATGGAAAGTAAGATCTCGTGAACACCATTGCACGGCTGAAGCTGTTTAGAACGCTGCAAAAAAAAAGCTCCACTGCGGTAATGTAAAAAAGCCATATCAGTGTATTTAAACACTTGACCAAACACTGCATTCCCTTCATGGCCACTACTACCAATGGTATAAAAAGATAACCCTTTTTCTTTCAATTGACGGGCCGTCAGATCTAAGAGACGTGATTTGATTTGTGAATCAAATAGATCTATAGCTGTTTTCTTATCTAACCCCGCCATTTTGGGAGTCGTTATACTGTTTGATTTTGGAAATAAGGTATTTCTCACCCTATTTAAAAATTGTTCCTCAACAGCCGCCCTTTCTTCAAACATATATGATGATATCTTCAGTAGAAAAAACCAGTATAGAGAAATGGCTTTACAAAATACAAGCGATGTTAAAAAATTGGAAACCATCATCCTAGAAAATAAGGTTTCTCATGAAATGGGTAGCATTGCTCGCCAATCTATTATTAACAGCTTGTGGATTAATTGATAAGGATTACACGGCCTACCAACAAGTGATTGTCGCCACACCATCTAATCATATTGGACTCTTCAGTGATTACCCTTCTCTTGATGTCACGGAAACAACTATCAAATACTTTTGAATAGTGATGAGATTAACTCGGTTTATTGAACAATCTGGTTATCTCATCTGAAGAAATGGCAGCAGAATAAAAATTGCCTTGACCATACAAACATTTCAACTGTTTGAGCTGTTTCAAAATGAGTTGATCTTCAATACCATCTGCAAGGACAACCACTTTCAACGTTTCAGCAAGTTTCAATATTACTCGAACCACATTCAATTTTTTTTCATCTTTGAGCATATTCATGATGAATGATTTCTCTATTTTTATTTCATGGATTGGAAAATTGGTCAGGTAGGTAAATGAAGTATATCCACTACAAAAATCGGTGATAACGATTTGAACACCTAAGTCTGCAAGTTGCTTTAGCACAGTCATCGAACGCGATTGATTCGTTAAACAAGATTTTTCTGTTAGGCCAATTTTTATAAATTCAGGTGAAATATGACTATTTTTTAACATCACATTCAGCACATTTGGGAACTCTAGGTCAGTGGCGTCAAATAATTGAACAACAACATACACGTGATGCCCTGCTTGATGCCATAATCCAAGCTGTTTGATGGCATCTTGTAACATCATAACTGTCAGATTCTGACCAATAATGGTTCCCTCAACCAACGGAGTTATTTTATCTAAATCCATCACTCCAGACTGAGTATCATCGTAAATAACATGCACTTCTAGACCAATAATGGCTTCTGTTTTTAATTCAAGGATGGGCTGATATAAAATATCTAACTCTTCATTTTGGATCAGGGTACTTAATTCTTTGATCTGAGTTCCTCTCGTTTGTGTACTATCAATCATCCCTGTTTGATAAATGTCGTAAGGTTTTCCTTCTTTTTCTGCATAAAACAAACCGACACCTGCATTGCGTATCAAACTGTTCACATTATCAGCATGTAAAGGATACACAGCAATTCCTGCAGAAATGGTGATATTAATGTTATTTCCATCTACCATGAAATTTGATGTCATGAGCTCTAATATTTTAGTAATGATTTCTTCTAAATTATGCTCTTTTCTTAACCTTGGAATCAGAATCGCAAACTCTGCTCCTTGAAGGCGGGCAACCATATTCATTCCCATATAAGCTTGCAATAACTTTGGCTCTAAAAGCACTGTTTTTAGCTTTTCAGCAAACTGTGTTAAAAGGCTATTAGCATTAAAACTGCCATATTTAAAATTAATGTCTTTGAAGGCATTGATATGGATGATGATGATGGCTAATTGCTCGCCTTTTTTTAATTGTTGCATACCCTGCCCCATTCTTTCCGATAGTAATCTGAGATTAGGTAAATGTGTCAGATGATCGTGAAGGGATTCATAATGAAGTTTAAACTCTAATTCACTGCTTTTACTCATCAATTCTTTAGTTCTATCTTCAAGCATACTCTCCATAGTGTTGGCCACTTCATAACAAAATGATTGTCCCCAATAGGTAAACATAAAAGGGGTTAAATCAAGCGCCCACAATGCAGGATTTGATTTATGAGCAAGAATCACCCCATTAAAATCAATAAATCCTGTTAATTGATAAGACACCAGAATGGAAGCAATAAATATACTTAGGATAGAAATACCGAGACCTAATACTGCGTATTTATTCACATGATCTTTTAGGACTTGAGACCTGACGACAAGATGTTTTTTGATACCCATATACCATACCACCTGTTTGTGTATATGGTTTTTATCGGCAACAATTTAGATACCTTTAGCTTTATGATAGAACAAACTCTGCGCGTCAAAGTAGAGCGCCGAACGTATCTTGAGGAAAAAATGGATTTTTTCTTGATGCAAGATATGATCTTGATCCGATTCCTGGGTTACGCTTCGCTTCACCCAGGCTACATTGGATGATTATTATTCAATGAAGATCTCTTGACTGAGTGTCATCCATGCATGATCTTACGTGTCATCAGTTTGATGAAGGATATGCAAAAGAATGTCTCTTCATGAATAGAGTGAGGTCGTGTTAATTGTCTGATTGATCGATTGACAATTAGACCACTTCCACATCTTCAGCTTGAGGACCTTTTTG
>DAHWEW010000131.1:0-6144 GCA_027326225.1 Legionellaceae bacterium | reverse complement strand
CTAGATGAAGGAGCGAGTGATTCTGCTAAATTTCTATTTTATGCAAGAAGTCTATTCAATAGATTTCTTGCTTTTTTTTTACAAACTATCTCATCCAAAACAACGTGATGGATCTCCCGATATTTTGGATAAGTCTAGCAAAGCTCGACACATGAATCATTGCAATGATGGCGCTTGTATATCAGCTGGTAATACGTGCGCATAGTCTTGATAGATATTCTTGGGGTTTAATGAATATTTTCGAGAGCGTGACAGGAGCGTTAATGCTTTATCAATATCATCTTCGAATCGTTTCATTCGGACAGAACATTCTTTATCTAGAGAGAGTTTTTGCAAATGTACATTCATTTGGTGCTTCAGCATGCGCTCTATAGTCGGATCATCAAAATATTGCGGTTTTTCTCCACCAAGCTTTTTTTGTATTTCATGAGTGGGCACTTTACCCGAATCATCAATGTTCCTCATAAACATGAGCTTATAAAGAATATAAGCCAAATCAGCTGATTTTAAGCCTTCTAAACCGCGTAATTGTGTGTTTATTTGATCCATTTGATATTGAATGAGAGAAATTCTAGAGGTATCACTGATTAATTTTTGATAAGGGGTGCAATGGGTGAACAATAAATATTTGGCTGCTGTATGAAAACGCGAATAATCAATGGGTAATCCCCAGAAGGATAAAGTTAAGTCTAAAGGGGCTAAAATGTCACTTCCTTCTTGGCTATGAAATGCATGACCATATTTGGGATCAGGAATAGATGGGCGAGCGATGTCATGAAGTAACATGGCTAATACATCGGACAAAGGCATGCCCAGTTCTATACAAATCTTTGCACATTGTAAGCCATGCTCTCGTTCAGTGACGTTTTCTTGATCACATAATTGTTCATAAGGTTGTAAGGCGAGTTGATTGTTAAATACGTCTAAAAGGATAGCAATATAGGCATCAATTTTATCTTTTAAAGGGAGAAAAGGAGCGGGATAGTCTCCAGTATTAAGGGACATGCTAGGCATTGGCTTTGCGAGTAATTCTACAGCATTGCTCTCATCAGTAAGCTCGATATGACAATCAACCAATAAAAAATCTTCAAACTTAAAATCAATAGGGTTTTGACCAATGAATAAACCTCGTTCGTTTAATGTTGCTAAAATGTCTTTAAAAGGGGGGAGATGATCGGTATAAAATTTCAAATTTGTTTCTTTAAGCGCCTTGATGCTTGCTGATTCAGGTTGAAATAAAACATTCCCTGTTGTAAATACCGATCCTTCTCGTGTAGCCATTGCTTATTCTCCTTCATGATTTTTGTAGAGATTCAATCAATGCACCTAAAAATCGAGTTGCTTCTCCGCCTGTGACCGCACGATGATCAAAGCTGAGGGACAAGGGTAATATGCGATGCGCAGCAACTTTTCCATGTTGACTCACCACTTTCTCAAACAAACGACCAACGGCGATAATGGCAACCATGGGCGGCACAATGATAGGGCTCGCATATCGTCCCGCGAATTTGCCAAAGTTAGAAAGCGTGATGGTTGCACCTTTTAATTTTTCAGCCGCAATCGTTCGAGCACTCACAGAAGTTTTGTATTCATTAATGATTTGACGCAAATCTTCGGCGGTATGTTTGCCTACTTCATGAATGACAGGAACAAATAATCCTTCTTCACTATCCATAGCCAGTCCTAAATGGACTTCTTTAAAGATTTTTCTCGCGCTATGAGCACCATCAAACCAGGCATTGAGCGCTGGCTCTCTTTCTGCTGCAATCACTATTGCCTGGATGAGTCGAATAGTGATGTCAGTATGTTCTTTCCAATTGGAAATATCGGCTTCATCAAAGATAGAGACAGGGACCACCTCTTGATGAGATTGCACCATACTGGCCAACATGGCGCGCCTAACGCCGCGTAAAGGTTCAAACCCTTCCGGGGGCTTCATCAGTATCTGAGATTGGCGTTCTACATCTTCACGAGTAATGAGCCCATGTTCTCCACTTCCTTGTAAAGTTTGGAGATCAACATTGAGCTTTTTAGCCAGCATGCGGACAAGAGGTGTGGCTTTTTTGCGATGCTCTCGATTTTGGGAACCCACAATAAAATGATCCTCAGATTGATCCTGACTTTCTTCTAAATGACCCACTACGGTTCCTTTATCAACACGGGCATTCGTGGCTGCCTCGAAGGAAACCAATGGAGCGCCGGTTTTGATGACATCCCCAGGTTGACCATAGAGTTTAACAATGGTGCCTGCTTCAGGACTTGGCACATCTACCACCGCCTTGGCTGTTTCCATTGATACCAGAGGTTGATCAAGGCTCACCGTATCGCCTTCTTTTACAAACCATTCATGAATTTCAGCATCCGGTAATCCTTCGCCGAGATCCGGTAAATTGAATATTGTCATATTTACTCCATGATACTCATAACACTTTCTTTGATCCGAGCAATACTAGGAAGATAGTGTTTTTCCAGTTGAAAATAGGGCATAACCACATCATATCCTGTGACTCTAAGAACAGGGGCTTGTAACTCGCCCAAGGCGTTTTCCATGATTTGGGCAGAAATTTCAGCGCCTACACCACAGGTTTTAGCGCCTTCATGCACGATGACACAACGTCCTGTTTTTTCAACAGAGGTTAAGATCGTTTCAATGTCTAAGGGCTTTAGGGTGGCCACGTCAATTACTTCACAAGAAATGCCAGTTTCGGCCAATTGCATGGCTGCTTGGCGCGTTTCATGGATACTAGCACCCCAACTGACGAGCGTTACATCTTCTCCTTCTTGCAGAATAAAACATTGTCCCAGAGGCAAAGCTTGGCCATCATCAGCCACGGGTTGTTTGACCAAACGATAAATACGCTTAGGTTCAAGAAAAATCACAGGATCAGGGTTTCGAATTGCTGCCAGCAAGAGTCCATAGGCGCGTTTAGGGGATGAAGGGATCACCACTTGCAAACCAGGAATGTGGGCAAATAAAGCTTCTGTGCTTTCAGAATGGTGTTCAGGTGCTCGTATCCCCCCCCCAAAAGGCGCACGAAAAACCAAAGGGCAATTCAGGCGACCGCGGGTACGGTTTCGCATTCTTGCGGCATGCGAGATGATTTGATTCATAGCGGGATAGATAAATCCCATGAATTGAAACTCTGCAACTGGTTTTAATCCTTGCACAGACATCCCCACAGCAAGCCCCGCAATCATCGATTCAGCCAAAGGTGAATCAAAAACCCGATGCTCACCAAATCGCTCTTGTAAACCAACTGTGGCTCGAAACACACCTCCATTTTTACCAACGTCCTCACCAAATACAATCACATTGTCATCATGCGCTAATTCATAAGCGAGTGCCTGAGTGACTGCTTCAACTAAAGTGATATCAGGCATCTTTGGCGTCCTCCATGGCTATGGCTCTTTGTTCAATCATATATTCAGGGAGCGTTGCATAATGATAGTCAAATAGGCTGGTGATGGGCTGTGTGGGTGTGTTTAAATATTCATCCACGGCTTGTTGTACTTCTTCGATGCATTGTTCTTGTAAAGCCGCTTCTTCTTTTTCATTCCAAAAGTGTTGTTCTTCTAGAAAATGTTTGAATCGGCGAATAGGCTCTTTATAGTTGGCTATTTCTACTTCATCTTTTGGCTGATAGCGAGTGGCATCATCAGCCGTGGTGTGATCACTCAGCCGGTAAGAGATGGCTTCAACCAAGGTCGGTCCATCCCCATTTCGCGCTTTTTCAATGGCGTTTCCTATGACGTGGCGAGTGGCTATGATATCGTTTCCATCTACTTGTACGCCTTGAAATCCAGCGCCAATTGCTTTTTGTGCAATCGTTTGCGATGAAGTTTGTTTATGCAGTGGGACTGAAATGGCCCATTGATTGTTGTTGACCACAAACACAATGGGTAGATTCCATAACCCTGAAACATTCATCGCTTCATAGAAATCACCCTCCGAAGTCCCACCATCTCCAACACAAACCACAGCGACGCGTTTTTCTTTACGATACTTAAAAGAGAATGCAACTCCTGCAGCATGTAGACACTGAGAGGCAATTGGAACACAGATGGGTAGATCTTTTGAGTCACAAGCAAATTGACTTCCTCTTTCATCTCCTCCCCAGTAAGCCAATATTTCAGACATTTTCACCCCACGCTGAAATTGAGCCGCATAATCACGATAATAGGGTACAAAGATGTCTTTACTATCCATGGCATGGCCAATCGCTGTTGAAATCGCTTCTTGACCATTGATAGGCGCATAGGTTCCCATTTTGCCAGTTCGCTGTAAGGCAATGGCTTTTTTGTCAAAAATCCGTGTTTTTACCATGGTACGATACATGTCTAGCAATACATCTTGAGAGCTAGTAAAAGCGGGTGGTGTGCCACAAAGCTCTCCCTTTTCATTAAGAAATTGATAATAAGCGACTTCAAAGCGGGCAACGATAGTTGTCACGGCTTTTCCTCCTGATAAACAACCTGTAAAGAGTAGAATACTCATATTTATTTCTAAAAACCAGCGTTCAATAACTGATTTGAAATCAGTGCATTAGTCATCTGTAGTAGAGGCTTGCTGATAGTTGATATAATCCTAAAAAAATAAATCCAAACAAAGTTTTCTAAAAGGTAATTTAATGTGAGCCGTTTGACTCTTTCTTCTCTTGAATATAAAAAAGATTTGATTTTGCACTATCAATCTCTTGCTGATCTAAACGGATTTGTTCTTTTAGAAAGTACGGATCAGTTACGAGGTCGTTATGATATTGTGACAGCACTTCCCTATGATTCTCTCAAGGTGTCACAAGAATCCTCTGTGGATGAGGTATTTGGCAAATTACAAAACATGATGATACATACGCCTTCGGTATGTGGTTTACCTTTTCAAGGTGGTGTCATCGGCTATTTGTCTTATGACTTTGGTGAAAGACTGCAAGGACTTCGAGGAAATACGCATCCTGCCAATGAGATGCCTCTCGTCGATTTGAATTGTTATGATTGGGCAATTGTGACTGATCATAAGCTTCACAAGGTTCATTTAGTGGCCGCCAATCGCAGCCCTGATACAGTAAAGATTGTGGATGAAATTACATCACGCTGGAAAAAGGCATCGCTCTCTTCAGAGTCCTTTTCTTTAACGCATCCTTTCAAACCTTTAATTTCTAAAGAAGAGTATCGACAAGCCATATCTGCTATTCAGCAAGATCTCATTCGAGGTCGATTTTACCAAGTGAATTTTACACAACCCTTTCTTGGAGAATATAGGGGTAATCCTTGGGAAATGTACAAACGGATACGCATCAACAATCCAGTCCCGTATTCAGCCTTCTTAAGATCTACTGAAGGTGATGTGTTAAGTTTTTCACCTGAGCGATTTCTCTTGATGGAAGCGGGTAGGGTACAAACTTCACCTATCAAGGGAACCATAAAGTGCTCATCCAAGCCCAGGATTGATCAAGCATTACGTGAATATTTGCAACAGAGCACTAAAAATAGGGCTGAAAATGTCATGATTGTCGATTTGCTTCGCAATGATTTTGGCAAATTTGCAAAGATTGGCACGGTCAAAACAACGTCATTATGTGATGTGGAAAGTTATCATGGGCTTCATCATTTGGTCAGTACAGTGACTGCTGAGTATGCTGAGGATGTGACTCCTTTGGATGTATTTAAAGCTTGCTTCCCTGGCGGCTCAATTACTGGGGCTCCAAAAGTTGAAGCGATGAAGATGATTCGTGAGCAAGAGCGATATTCTCGTGGCGTATACTGTGGCAGTATCGCCTATTTTTCAAACCATGGGCGCTTTGATAGTAATATTGCCATCCGAACACTTACTGCAAAACCCAACACATTATACTTATCAGCGGGCGGTGGGATTGTCATTGACTCCAATTGGGAAGAAGAATATCTTGAGTGTTTTACGAAAATTCAAGCGATCCTTCATGAATTTAGACCCAAATCTTCTCGTTGATATGTCTTTCCAAACTGCTGTGATTGTTTTACATGAAGACGCTTCTGATTCAATTATTCTCACCCAACGCAGCTTTCATTTAAAAGATCATCCAGGAGAAATCTGCTTTCCTGGTGGGCGATGGCATGCGAATGATGTGGATTTATGCAACACTGCATTACGTGAATTAAATGAAGAATTGG
>DAHWEW010000130.1:0-6149 GCA_027326225.1 Legionellaceae bacterium | reverse complement strand
TTAAAGATTTACCCTTTTCTAATTTTTTCTTAAATTCATGCTCTGGAAGCACTTCTTCAATGCCCCGAAGCAAGTCATTACACATTGTTTCTTCATTTGTCATAGCAGCAAAACCTTTTTTAATGATTGACCTAACTCCATACTGCGGGTATCTTAGCCCGGATAAATTGTTCCGGCTAGAGCATAAATGCACCAACGACCAAAAGTCATACAAAAAAAATCTGCCAAGCCTTCGCTATTATTAGCCTTTATTGGTTTAATGGCTTCTATTGTTATTTCTTATTTTCTGATCAATGGTCACTTTTATAAAAAAGCCGCGCACTATGCGAATAAACCATTGTCACTTCCTGAAATGAATTCAGATGAAGACGATACCAATCCCTCGCCTGAAGAAAATGCGTGGACAATCATTGAAACGCATGCGGGCGATTCCTTAGCTAGCGTTTTTAAAAAAGCAGGCCTCAGTCGTCAAACCCTACAGGCTGTTTTAAACAACAATCCACATGCAAAAAAATTAGCAAATTTAAAACCTAATCAACAAATACAACTGCTCATAGAAAACCAAGTATTGGAAAAACTCGTTTTTCCAATTTCAACAACCCAATTTCTTGTAGTCTCTCGCGAGGGTAAAAATTACGCCGCTAAGATTAAGTCGCGCAAGATGGATAGTCATCAAGATTATGTCACCGCTACCGTTCGTGGCTCTCTATATGGTACTGCAAAGCGCATGCACATTCCCTATAGCCTTATCAGACAAATGTCTGACATTTTCAATTGGCAGATTGATTTTATCAAAGACATCCGTGTGGGTGATCAATTTACTATCCTCTATGAGGCAAATTATATTGATGATAAATTGGTGAGTACAGGTGATATCCTTGCGGTCACCTATACCAATCGCGGCAAACGGTATCAAGCGATTCGACATGAAAGTCTTTCAGGAGATGTCGATTACTTCACTCCCAAAGGCGAGAGCTTAAAAAAAGCATTTTCACGCTATCCCATCCAATTTAGTCATATCAGTTCAACCTATAGCTTATCAAGAAAACATCCTATCCTACATTATAGTCGGCCTCATCGAGGAGTTGATTTGGCAGCGTCAATAGGAACACCCGTCCATGCAACCGGTAATGGTCGTGTGGCCATGATTGGCCGCCAAAATGGATATGGCAATATGGTGAAAGTGGTTCATGACAAAACTTATTCATCTATCTATGGCCATTTACTCAAGTTTCAAAAAGGATTGGCAAAAGGAGATCGCGTCAAGCGTGGGCAGGTGATTGGATACGTAGGACAATCAGGATTAGCCACAGGCCCTCATTGTCACTACGAGCTACATATCAATCATCAACCCAAAAATCCGTCCACAGTGCTATTACCTCGCGCAGCTCCTGTATCAAAGCGTGAACTGGCTTCTTTTCTTGCCCGTTCAAACACACTCCTGGCTCAATTAAAACTCTATGAGGATGCAAGCCTCGCTGCTATTGGGAAGAAATCAGCAGATACCGCCTAGGCGTCTTATATAAGCTCAACCGCATTGTCACCACACCCTAATAATAACCATGCGTGATCTATACTGAAATATAAAGAGTCCTAAATGGAATATGAGCATGAAGCGCTACGAAGATATATGTTGGAATCGAGCGGCCCTAAGTCTGTTGTTCCTGATGAAATGTTAAAACGATGCCAAGCAAGTGCAGATTTAACAGAGATAAGTACGCCTAAAAATACTTCGAGATAACCAATTAGAACAATTTGGGTTGACAATTGGGCTTTGAACGTTCTTCATCCTATAAAAAAATACCGACAGATCACAAGCGTAGCTACAACACCTGCAAAATCGGCCAATAACCCTGCGGGAATGGCGTGACGCGTCCGTTTAATACCGACTGCACCAAAATAGACAGCAATCACATAAAAAGTTGTTTCTGTACTTCCCATGAGCGTTGCAGCCGTCTTTGAAATAAATGAGTCACCACCATGCTCATGAATTAATTCAGCCATCACCCCAGTTGCTGCACTCCCTGAAAAAGGTCTAATCAGTGCTAGAGGTAGAAGCTCTGAAGGCATGCCAATCGCTGAGAGAAGGGGGGCAAAAAACTGGTTGAGCAACTCAAAAAAACCCGAAGCACGAAGCATGCCTATGGCCACCAACATGGCCACCAAGTAAGGGATGATATTGACACTGGTCTCAAACCCTTGTTTTGCTCCCACAATAAAGGCATCAAAAACGTTGATTTTTTTTAAAACCCCATAAAAAGGGATACCAACGACGAAGGCCAGTAGGAACCAATTGGAGAGTTGATTAGCAATAGAATTCATAAGTTATCCGCATCTTTTATACGATAAATGGGTAATTTGGCGAGTTGTTTTACAGAAATAATCGCAACAAGGGTTGAAATAGAGGAAGCAAACATGGAGGTCACAATCACACTGGTTGGGTGCAAACTACCATTTGCAGCTAATATTGCAATCGCGGTGGCTGGAATGAGTTGCACACTTGAGGTATTGATAGCCAAAAAAGTACACATGGCATTACTTGCCGTATGAATATGGGTATTCAATCGTTGCAACTCCTTCATTGCCTGTAATCCAAAGGGTGTAGCGGCATTTGCAAGCCCTAACATGTTTGCCGAGATATTCATCAACATCGCGCCCATAGCAGGATCATCTACTGGAACTTCAGGAAAAAGACGACGCATGATAGGCCTTAAAGCCCGAGAAAGCACACTCACCAAACCAGACTCCGATGCAACTCCCATGATCCCTAGCCAAAGCGATAAGACACCAGCCAATCCAAGCGCGATTTCAAACCCAAGCTTTGCGGAATTGGTAACTGATTGCACCACCAAATCAATTCGCCCAAGAATCCCGCCCACAATCACAGATATGAATATCATGGCTAACCAGATAGCATTAAGCACCTTACTCTCCCAAGAAACGTGACGTTTCTATGTTGTTATGACAAACTAACTTGTATTTTTTTGTAATAGGAAGCAACTCAACATGATACATCATCTCCATTTTTTCAAACCACTTCTTTTCATCTTTTTCATTTTTCTATCATCGCCACTTTTCGCCGAAAACCAAGAACAACAGGCGAATCAAGACATCACTCAGCTCTACCACCACCTTAAGAATCAATCGATTCCTGACATGTCCACGCGTATTGAACGCATCAGCAGGGCATTTTTAGGCAAACCTTATCTCCTCGGTTCTTTGGGAGAAGGAGCACAAGGCCATTATGACCAATCCCCTCTTTATCGTACTGATGCTTTTGACTGTGAAACCTTTGTGGATACAGTCCTGGCTTTAGCAATTGCTACTGACCAAATGCAATTTAAACACATGATGAACCAAATTCGTTACCGCAATGGTCTGGTTTCCTTTACATCCCGCAATCATTTTACTTGTCTTGATTGGAATCGAAATAACCAACGCCAAGGCTTTGTAAAAGACATTACAACAACCATTCGAGATAAAAACAACAAAGAAGTTGCCCGTTTTGCTCGCGCCCTGATCGATAAGCCTGCATGGTATCAGCATATGACAGACACTCAGATCCATATTCAAGGCCTCGATGCAAAACAAAAACAAAAGCGTCTCCATACTTTACAACAAGAGGGCGCTCAATTACCAAAAAGCACCTCTACTATTCCCTATATACCACTAAGCATTTTGTTTGATAGAAATGGACAAGCCAATCCATACCTATTTCACCAGATCCCGAATGCCGCTATCATCGAAATTGTTCGTCCTAATTGGGACTTGACCCCCCAAATAGGTACTCACTTAAATATTTCACATTTAGGGTTCGCCTTTTGGAAGAAAGATGTGCTTATTTTTCGAGAGGCTTCATCTACACATGGGCAAGTGGTCGATGTTTCACTGATTGATTATCTTCGTGATACAATCAAAAGTCCTACGATCAAAGGGATTAACATACAAATCGTATTGCCAAAGTAACATATGAACTATATTTAATACATAGAATGATGTATGCCCCGAAGGGGCCTGTCTCTTAATCACAAGTCTTGAAGCTTGGTGAAAAGTCAGATTTGAGCGCAGATTGACAGATGAACAAGAGTCAAAGGGGGCTGAGGCACAGAGGACGACATAAAATGGGGGTGGGCGCAGTTTTCTTTTTTAAATAGGATTCCATCATGCTAACGATGATCGATTATGTAGAATCTAAAGATGGAACTTTAAAATACGCATTTAGTAATCCTGCTGGAGCAGAGTTTGAGGCTGTTTTTTTTAAATTACCGTTTCAAACAACACCACGATATAGTTACACCATCTGTGTCTCGACTCAAGCAGGATGTGCATTACAATGTCGTTTTTGCGCAACGGGGCTCAATGGCTTTACAGCAAATCTGAGCGCTGATGAAATAACCGAACAAATACAACTCATTCGCACAGATTTAATCAAACAAAATAAAATCAATGACCAAGATCATTTTCATATTGCCCTCATGGGCATGGGTGAGCCCATGCTCAATTACGAAAATGTCATGATATTTTATGAGAAGGTACAGAATACCTACCCCACTTTGAATAAGATGAGCGTTTCTACGGTAGGAATCATTCCCAACATTCTCAAATTGGCCAATGATCCAAACCATGACCTTGATCTATTTGTCTCCGTTCATTCACCTTATGATACTGAACGACTGAAAATCATGCCCATCTCCAAAAAATACCCATTGAGCCAACTGATGGATGCATGCAAGATATTTGCGCAAAAACGACAGACCTTCGTGAATCTCAGCTACTTATTGATCAGAGATTTTAATGATTCAGAACAGCATGCTATAGATTTTATGAAGCTCATTACACCACCTCATCTTTTTAGGGTGCAACTTCTTCTCTATAACCCTATCCCGGAACTTGTTTATCAAAGACCTTTACAAAAAAAAGTAGATCAATTTAGAGATATTCTTTTAAAAAACAACATTGAAGTCATGGTCGTTAAAAGTAAGGGGAGAGACACAGACTCAGGTTGTGGACAATTGGTAAGGAAAAAGAATGGGACTGCTTAGATATTGGCTGATAAAATTGTTGAAAAAAGTAGAAATGATTCGCAATAGACATCAACTATCTTGGTTTATAAGACCTCCCTTTCGACCTGATATTCAGTCTTGGATAGGATTAGAATATATCTATCTTCATCATGATAAAAAACAAAAGATAGAGAAAATTAAAAAATACTATGCTCAGGTCAAAGGACAGACTCAGTCCATACAAATTCATGATCATCGTACGCTATCCTATGATGACCATTTACCAAGAATAAGGACGCCCGAGCGCAAAATCGAAACGGCTTGTTTTCATAAACCCCATCTCTCTGCCGATGAATATGTGACTCATCGAATAGTTAACCCCTCTCATCAAAACAAATTAACCATTCAAACACTTGTCAAACAGTATCCCTATCTTGCTCATATCCCCAAACCCTTTCAGTATTCAGAAATGGAAGCGGATAAGAGCTTACTCCCACCAGCACCTGTCGGATTACCAGAAGAATTTACACCCCATTCAAATTTTGTTTTTAATCAAAATCATCAGTTAACAGAAAATGTTCTGCATCTTCCTATTAAACCGTCATTCCGCAGTAACTTTCTAAATTAATTTTTTGCACAAAACTATTGACACGTGGATCTGATTTTGATCTATTACTGCTTTTTACGAGGCAGAAATGGATGCATCCCGTTTTGAGGTACAACGATTAGATCACTTGGGTTTGGTTGCTGGGTTTTGCAAGGAAATCGGGCTTGAGGAACTGATTAATCAACGAATGCCAAAAGAATCACATAACAGTATGATTTCGAATGGTACGCTTCTTGTTGCGATGATATTGAATGGGCTTGGTTTCGTAAGCAGGACATTACATATGTACCCTGAATATTTTTCCGAGAAACCTACAGAGCGCCTATTAGGGAAAGGCATTCTGCCATCTCACATTAATGAAGATGTGATGGGGCGATTCTTAGATTCACTGTATGAACAAGGGGTATCCGCGTTATACCAGGAAATTGCAGTACGCGTGGTTGCTTATCTTAAACTAAGCTGTAACAGCCTGAATCTTGATACAACAAGTTTTCATTTAGATGGTCAGTATGAACATGATATCAATGCTCAAGCAATTC
>DAHWEW010000012.1:0-14731 GCA_027326225.1 Legionellaceae bacterium | reverse complement strand
GTGGCACGGTGGTTTGTCTTTTTCGCACGGAACGTAGTGAGTACGAAAAAGGCGAACCACTGGGACAGGACCCTGACGCACAAGCGTTCATATATAGCAGTGTTAGTAAGAAATTTGATAAAATATCGATGTTGATAAATGTCAAGATATACTTAACGCTGATTGGAAGCGCCCACGCCCACAGGCACTTATTAGAGCAGAATTTTGTTCAAAGTGCGGCTGGCATGACAGCAATATCCTAATTATGCTAGTATTGCGTTTGTTTTCACTATCGTAGGGTTTCACTGTGAGACAAAAAGAAAGTCACTCAGGCATTTATTTGTTACCTAATTTGTTAACCACCGCAAGTTTATTTGCTGCTTTTTATTCTATTGTTGCTTCTTTGAAAGCACAATATGAAGTGGCAGCGATTGCTATATTTGTTGGTATGGTGGCGGATGGTTTAGATGGGCGGATTGCGCGTTTGACGAATACCCAAACGGTATTTGGTGCTGAATATGATAGCTTATCTGACATGGTTACTTTTGGCGTAGCTCCAGCGCTACTGCTTTACAGTTGGAGCTTACAGCATTTGGGTAAGTTTGGATGGTTGGTTGCATTTATTTATACCGCAGCTGTGGCCTTACGATTGGCGCGTTTTAACACCCAACTTGAAACGGCTGATAAGCGTTATTTTCAAGGACTACCTTGTCCTCCTGGAGCAGCTATTGTTTCGTCATTTTCTTGGGTTTGTAACCAAAATGAATGGCAGCATATTATGATTGCAGTTTTTGCCGCCATTCTTGCTACCTTTATTGCGATTTTAATGGTGAGTAACGTACGTTATTACAGTTTTAAAGAGCTTGATTTCAAAGGAAAAGTGCCTTTTATTCATGTGCTGGTGATAGTCATTTTATTTGTGGCGATAGCATCAGACCCATCTGTGGTATTGTTTATTGGATTTCTACTTTATGCGCTCATTGGGCCATTTCAAACTTTGTTAGCGCTACATCGGGTACGAAAGCTGAGAAAACAAGGGCTTCTTGCCAAAAAGAATAAATCCAAACGAACACCACCTTAGATTTGTTTAGGTATGGGTGGGGCTGATTTTTCGCCTTTGCGCTTTCCTTTGTTTGCATCGAATGTATCAGGAACAATCGTTGATGTCTCCCCAAGAGCAAATTGAAAGACATCTGAAGAACGGAGTTTTTGTTTGATGAGTGGGAAGTGCGTTCGTGCTTCTATAAATTGGATCAAATGCGTCGTTTGGGCATCTTGGGTTTCATCAGGCCAAATCGTTTGTGCTAATCTTTTTAACTCCCTGACACCATCAATGATAAAATCTTTACGTCGATGAAATAAAGTCCAATATTCACTTTTGGTTTGTTGCTTTTTTTCATGAATGGCTAATGTTTCATCATCCATCTTGAGATAACTTAACAATCGATTAAAAATAAACACACTTTCGTTCAATCGGTCTGGTCCGAGTTCATATCGATTATGATGCATGAAAATGGTGGCAGTCGCTTCTAACCAATGGGCTGCTGTTATTTTATGAGCTTGATTTTGATCTTTTTCAGAGATGAGTTCAAGAGCCTTGGCTAATCTGAATGCAGAGACAATGCTCTCGACAGCACTTTGATGAGTGGGGTTCATGTCCTTGCGTGTATAATTGGGACCACCAGGCTCCATATTGATGATTTTGGGTAAGGAAGTTGTACTCAGAACACCGTCATTTTTATTAGTTACCAAATCATAAATATCTAGGGCAAGACTTTTCATGCGCACATCACTTAATTTGGTTGTGTCTCCAGCAAAATATAAGATCTCCTTTCGGTTTTTGGGGCTAATCGACCATCCGGTGACTAATGACTGGTGTGAGTCAAACCCTTTCCGTCCTGAACGATGATCTGCTGGCACATTGACAAATGTGACTTGTTCATTGGTTTTAGAAGAGAATGTCATTTGATCATGCCATTCAAAGGGTCGTACGTTGCTAAATCCAAGGCTTCTAAAAAAAGCTTCATCACCTTCTGGAACCAGAACCTGTGGTTCAGGTTGCTTGTTTTTTTGAATCTTTTCCAATAACTGAGTTAAAAACTCCTCACTGACATGATCGCGATGATTATGAGAAATCAAAATCACATCGATTTGTGGGAGATCTTTGACTTGTGCATCAAAGCCAAAAGGTTTAGTCATTGATGGGTAAACAACCGGAGCTAAGTTGTCAAAGACAGGATCGGTGATGATGTTCATACCCGATGTTTGAATCAATTGTGTGGCATGACCTAAATTGTGAATGGTAAATTGGTCAGGTTCACCCTCTGTTATATGGTGCTCATCATCAAGTTGATACATTTTTTCAGGATGCTGATCTTCTTGTTGATCAAAATAGGCTAATTTCATGCCTAATACGTTCACAAAAAACCAATTGAAAAAAAGGCTCAATAAAGGCACATTCGTTGCCAATCCCCGTAAAAAACGCTTCAATTGTGTTTCACGAAAAATTCTTAAGTCAATAAAACCATCCAGATTCCCTTCGCTGGTAACATAACGACCATCAGGACGTTTGACTGGAGATAGAAACGCTTCTTTTTCCGCATCACTATCAGTGAGAACAGAAATCATCTCCATTAAGTGAGATTTTGTTTTTGGGATGAGGGTGGCCTCATAGGCTTCTCGAAATTTTTTCATAGAGACTAAAGCCTCAAAAATGTTATCTGATCGTGTTTTATTAGCATGAACAGGCATGTGTGCAAATAGGGCAAACATGCTTTTATCCTTCAATACCTCATGTAATTGATTGGACTGATAAATGGGTTTGCCAATGATTTTTGAAATGGAAAACCAGCCAGCTGATTTGTAGCCGACTTCATACACTTCTTTAAATAAATCTTCTGCACTGATGGTATCGTTATGAAACTCAACTGCTCTAGATAAAGCAAAGGTTGCAAACGATTCTAAGTCTTTTTCCACGCTATCTTTGATAAGCTGGTATAGTTGTCTGCTAATTATCGCTTCACTCTTTCCCAAGTTCTGCAACTCTTCTTTTAACTTTGCTAAGTTTATCAGCAAAGGATCCTTCATGGGATCTCTTGAACTGGCGTGCAACACTCCATGATAAATATGCTCAAATTGATGGACGATATCAACATAGAATTGTTTGGCATCAAACTTGCTTTCATCATCTAATTCATGGTTAGTCAAATGGTTTATGGTATCTAAATAGCCTAAAGCATCCATCACTCTAGCGAGGCGATTGGCGAGCTTGAAATCAGTGGCATTGATTGTACCTGTACGAAGTTCAATGGTTCGTAAGGGATACTCTGTTCGTAATTTGTGATAGCCTATTTCTTTGCATTCTAGGTTGCTATATGGCGTGGTTAATCCTCCAAGCGATTCGATTACATAGGTTCTCTTGAATCGTTCAAAAAAGCCTGCTTGAAATAAGATGGGTTTGAGTTTATCACCGATTAATTTGGCCAATAATTTGACTTGAGTGGCTTTGTCTTTTTCTTGATGGAACGCTTTTACAAATTTTTCATGGGTTTGGGGCTCGAAAAATAATTCATCTAAGGTTTTTTGTATGGCTTTGATAAAGATACTTTCTTGCAGATGAGTTAAATGCTGCTGATGGACTTCTTGCCGAACGATCTGACGAACGGCTTTCATCATTAAAGGGGTGCTTTTCTTAGGACCAAATTTTTCTTGCCTCCATTTCTTGGCCAATTTTACTGACATGGTGATGATATTTTCAACAACTGCGTCGTGGATTGCTTCGTCATGTCGCTCACCATAGAGGGCTTGAAAAACGGAGTTTTCTTCGTTTGTTTTTCCTTCTCCAAAAGCAAATACTAATGTTTGGTCTGGTTTTTTATTCTTCTGAAAGACCCCGTTTTCCATATCAAAATAATCGGTGGGTAAATTATCATAGAGTCCACCATCCACAAATGTGTGTTTGCCTTCACTCAACGATATTTCTACGGGCTCTAAAATCACGGGCAAGGATGATGATGCTCGAACAGCTAATGCGATTTCAACATCTGGGGTCTCTTGGCTATTAAAAATTTGGATTTCACCGTTTGGGAATTTCACTGCGGTGACTATCAGTTGTTTAAATTGATGAGGAAAAAGACGATTTAGGATGGCCAGATCTTTAAAAGTAAAAGAAGGGTATTTGCGTTTAAATTTTTTTAATAACTCAGCAAAGTCTTTGTGATCTTTTGCTAATTGGTCTGAATGATCTAATTGCTCCAGAAAGGTTCTGACGGTATTGACCAAATGTTTTCGTAAGAAATGTTCTAATGGTTTGCCATCTTTGGTTAGGAAGGAAACGCCAGGTGCTTGTTTTTTCACCGATTTACCCAGTAAATCGATGAAATTGGTACTCAGCATGATGTCACGTAGCTGGCGAGTAGGAGTCCCTACTGCGATGAAGGCTGAGGTAATTGCGCCTGCAGAAGAACCCGATAATTCAGAAATATCGGCTAATACACCTGTTTCTTCCAGGGCTCTATATACCCCTGCATTAGTTACGGCTTTGGAGCCACCCCCACTAAAAACCGCTCGTTTAATTGGTTTTGCTTCCAGCGCTGATAACGACGGACTCGTTTTGAGAGAATGAGAATCTTTTTTCATAAAAAAAGTCTATAGATTTGTATATAAATATATCATAGCATATATATTATAATCATTCATTCTCATTGAATCGGTTGTTGATGAGTTCGATTAAGGCTTTTTCCATGGCTTCTTCATCAGGGCCTTCAATCTGTAGAGTCAGCTCGCTTCCAACACTTGCAGCCAGTGTCATGACGCCCATAATACTCTTGCCATTGATGGTTCGATCATCTTTGGTCACATCAAGACGGCTTTGAAATCTAGCGGCTGTCGATACAAATTTTGCTGATGCTCTTGCATGCAAGCCCAATTTATTGATCACGGTGATTTTAGTTTTGATCATAATATTGATAGGGTATCAAACATTACTTTTTTCTTGTCTTTTAGACATTTGATTTTCTCTTATTTTTTTTTGACGGCTTTGTTTATCGAAATCAGCTGAAATCAAATTCTCATAGAAAAACTCAGTAGCAATCAAAATGACGGCGCCAGTAATGAGTGCAACGATTGGTTTATTGAGAAAAGGCAATTCACTGATGATCTCCCACATCCCATACCATACAAGGTTAATGGCAAAAAAAACTAAGAATGCAAAGAGGATTTTATGACGAAATTTAAATAGATTAATGGCGCTTTTTTCTTTGACGACCAAGTTATGTAAGGCAGTTTTAATTTCTTGTAAGATATCTTCTAATTCTTTTTTATAGGAACCGATCTCTTTCTGGTGCTCTTCTTGGGGGTTATCTTGTTTTTCCATGCAATGCTCCTAATCGCTTAAGAGTGTCATATTTAGGAGCAAGGGATGCTAATAGGTGAATGACAGCCTTTTAGTATCATGCGCACGGCATCAGATGCCGTGCGTCCTAAAACATGATTCACTCGCGGTGACCTCGTAATTTTTCTTTATGTTTTATCAATTGTCTGTCTAATTTATCAACCAAAATATCGATTGCAGTGTACATATCTTCGGATTCTGAACTTGCGTGTAGTTCACCTTTGGCGACCAAAATAGTGGCTTCTGCAATTTGTCTTAGTTTCTCGACATCAAATATCACATTGATGGCCGTGATTTTGTCAAAATGGCGCTCTAGCTTGTCAAACTTCTCTTCTGTGAATGATCTTAACGCTGGAGTAACCTCCATTCGATGACCTGTAAAGTTGATTTGCATAATACTCTCCTTTGAGAAGGATACGGGCAAAACATTTCTATTAAGCATCAAATACCACTTCATTCAATCATAAAAGTCAAGGACTATTTATGATTTTAGGATGCAGAACAGTCTGTGTTTTTGTCAGTACAATCCTCGGTTGTTGTAAAACGAATGACTTTTCTCTGAGAGGAGGGGGCTACCCCCATCTCTTTACGATAATTTGTCACAGTACGTCGTGCGATTTTCACTCCTTGTTCATTCATGATGGTTGTCAACTCATTGTCGGATAATGGACAACTTTGGTTTTCAGATGTTATTAATTTTCTAATCATCGCTTTCACTGCTGTTGTCGAACATCCACCCCCGATGTCGGTTGTGATGTGATTTGAGAAAAAGTATTTTAGTTCAAATAATCCTCTAGGCAAATAAATATATTTTTGGTTGGTCACACGTGAAATCGTTGATTCATGCATATTAAGCGCTTTGGCTACGCTGTTCAAGGTTAAAGGCTTCATATACTCGTTGCCAAATTCAATAAATGGCTGCTGATAGTCTACAATGTAGCGTGCTACTTTAAGCAATGTGTCTTGTCGACTGTGAATGCTTTTTAAAAACCAGTGTGCTTCTTGTAAGTTGTTTTTTAAGAACTGATAATCCGTCTCATTTTTGGTTTGCTGTATCAAAGACGCATAGTAACCGTTGATCTTAAGGTGAGGTAAACAAGTTGGATTGAACAAAACCACCCAACGTTGGTTTAATTTCCGTACAAAAAGATCTGGTGTGATGAATTGAGGCGGTATTTTGCTCCATTGATGTCCTGGTTTGGGATTCAAATGGAGAATCAGATGAAGGATCTGACCTAAGGTCTCTTCATCGATTTGGTATTGTTTCATCAGTTGAGGATAATGATGTTTCCCTAACAATGTCATGTGTTCACGAATGATTTTTTTCGTCAGCTGAAGCAATGGTGTTTGGGGTGGATATTGTTCTAATTGAATGAGAAGTGCTTCAGCCAAATGATTAGAGCCGCAGCCTATGGGTTCGAAGTGTTGAATCCGATGTTTCATCGTTTCAATTTCAGCAAGCAGAAGTGGGTGAGATGCACTCTGAAGACTTTGATGAAGATCAGTTGTTGAGAGGGTTAAAAATCCATCTTCATCAATGGCGTCAATCAAGGCAGTTCCTATCATTCTATCCATGTCTGTCATAGGAGTTAATTCTAATTGCCAGCGTAAATGATCTTGAAGGTTCGATGAAGTCTGAAAAAAAGGGGTATCTTTTTCACTGATTTCAAGAGCCCTTTCTTTAACGTTCTCTGTGCTATAGGAGTCTGCCCATTGAAAATCGCGAACCTCTTCTTCTTCGTCGTCCGTTGATATGGTTTCGAGCAATGGGTTTGTTTCAATTTGATGTTGGATTTCTTGTTGTAATTCTAGCGTTGATAATTGGAGCAATCGGATGGCTTGCTGAAGTTGGGGCGTCAGTACAAGCTTTTGATTCATCGTGAGGTGCATTAACTGCTTCATGCAAAATCTCTTACCTATATACAACTCTTACTTATAAGTTTAACTCATTTGTTTAGATTATCCAGTTTCGATAGCACTTAGAATGGCTATCAAGGGGCGGACCTTAATGCTGTGCTGCTGGGTTGATAAGTTGGATTATTTTCAGCTTTTGCAATCATTTTGAGACATTCTCTTCTTATACTGTTTCCAGTTATTTCTCTCTCTTCTTGTAGCTGCGCTTGTAAAGCATATCCTATGTCAACGCATACCACTTCCCCGCTAGGTGTTGTAATAAAGTTTTTTGGGGATGGTGCATCTACAACGATCCGTCCGGTCTTATTAAAAATCTCTATCAAAGCATTTGATATTTCTTCATCCGAAGCTTGTCGACCTTCCACATAAGGACAAACCCATCCATGATATCTTCCTTGTCTATTATGGGTTGGATCATCTATTTCTGTTGAATGCAGCTCGGCTTTTCTGCCTTGAAACTTATCTCCATTGAACTCATTCCAAAGTCTAACGGATCTCTCTGGTAAATCTGTTGCAGGGAGCTGACCAAAAGAATGAGTTTTTTTAATTTTTAAAACCATGGTGCGGTCTTGATTGATATAGACGTCATTATACGTACCTCTACCAATGTATGACCATTTAGGCATTTTTAATAATAAATCAGATCACCTTAACTTATTTATAGCACAAATATTTTACATTTGATCATATAAGCGGGTGATCGAAGAGAGGGCTTTGCTTGTTATTTTACTTTTTTCTCTTTAAACAAGACATGCTTACGAATCACGCGATCGTACATCATTAATTCCATTTTTTCTGGATGATTACGCGGATTTTTGGTAGTGGTTTTATAATAACCAGTACCTGCAGAAGATTCCATTTTGACTTTGACGGTAATAGCTGCCACGATGTTTCCCCTTATTAAATGTTCTCGCCTTGTGCTCTTAGTTTATCGAGAACGGCTTTGATGCCCAATTTATCGATAATTCGCATACCCTTGGTGCTGAGTCGTAAAGTGACAAATCGATTTTCTTCCTCAACCCAGAAGCGGTGGAGATGAATATTGGGTAGAAATCGTCTTCTTGTTTTGTTGTTGGCATGCGATACATTGTTTCCAGTGATGGGTCGCTTGCCAGTAACCTGGCATACTCTTGACATGTTGTTACTCCGAAAATAGGTCAGATCTGTATTTACAGGAGGCGTTTTATATCAAAAAATAGTGAAAGATGCAATGAATTGATGAGATTCAATACACTATTTCATTAAAAAATCAGCCTCAAGTGATATCATATGCGCATTTAGACCAAACTGCACAGGTAAAAGTATATCATGCAACGAACCATTAAAAGTTATGTATTACGCGCAGGACGTATTAGTCCACGACAACAATATGCCCTTCAACATTGGCTATCCGATTATCTCCTTGAAAAAACAGAAGGCCCGTGGTCTTTGAACACACGCTCTAATCAGGACACTGAAACGATAGTTGAGATTGGTTTTGGGATGGGAGATTCCTTAATTGCTATGGCGAAAGAAAAGCCTCACCTTCATTTTATCGGTATTGAAGTTCACTTAGCAGGCATTGGTAGTTTGGTGGCTGCATTACATGATAATGACATGACCAATGTCCAGGTCGCACCCTATGATGCGGTCGAGGTGTTTAAATCGTATATCCCTGATAATACATTGTCTGGTGTTCAAATATTCTTTCCAGATCCTTGGCCTAAAAAACGTCATCATAAAAGACGACTCATTCAACCTCCCTTTATCAAATTGTTAACGCAAAAAATCAAAGTGGGTGGCTTCATTCACTGTGCGACGGATTGGCATGATTATGCTTTGCAGATGGAGGCTGTATTAAATGGTGAGGCACATTTGGTTAATCAAGCGCAAAGTGGCGGTTTTTCACCTCGCCCAGAGAGTCGTCCATTAACTAAATTCGAACAACGTGGCAAACTTTTAGGGCATGGTGTTTGGGATTTGATCTATACCAAAATATTGTAAAAATATATATCAGATTGATTTTCATAGTCCACTAATGTACAATATCATAACGATTTCCGAGCTGAAACGTACACAATGTTTGAAAAATATTATCAAATTCTTGACTATTTAAAGCAACAAGAATACTCAGATGATCTTAAGTTGGCACGTCATGCCATGCTGACGCTACTCAATAGTGATAAATTCAGTAAGGTTGTTCATGATTATTTAGCAAATATACACTCAGTAGGAGTCCCCTTCACTCATTTTTCTCATGAACCTGAGCAAATTTCTCAAATAAAAAAAATAATCAATGCGTTATATCATGCTGAATTGGCTTTAAAAGACGTTGAAACGGTTGATTTAAATGCCTATATTCGTGGTCTAAAACTGAAAGAATCCTATTATAAATATCACCATGCCATGCATCATATCTATCAAGCTTGCTATCTTCTTTCTCATCTTGATATTGATTTGGCAGATATGTTTCGTCAAGAGATTGTCTTATTGGCGCCCATGTTTAGTGCGCTTAAAGAATATGCTGAGAGTTATGGTCAAGAAACAATGGGTTTATGGTCGAAAATGGACAGACATGCGCTTCCTCATCAAATTGGGGTTGTGGGTGGGATTGCCATTGATCAATTATCGCCACAAAGTGGCGAGGCTGATTATGATTTCTTGGCAAAATTCGGGGCCATCTTACCAAAATATCTGGATGAATTACGCGGTTATATCGAGCAATTTTCATCCCAAGTTTCTTTTTATGAGCCTAATATTGATAAAAAGAAGTTAGATGAGTTACAAGATGCTGCATTGAAACTCTTATATGCGTTGGACAGGACAGAAGGCAGCAGTTTGTTGATGCCATTAAAATTGCTGCACTACATTCATATCATTCGTTATACGATAACCCTTGCACAAAGTATTTTTGAACAAGCAGGCCATTTAACAGGATCGGCTCAAAAAGAAGTACTTGCCAAATTAAGCATCTTGAAATATCAACTATTACCCCAAGCGTTTGGGTTTACGGATAAAATTGAAGCGCAAGTCATACTTAGGCCTGGGTTATTGACGAAACCAATGATGACATCCGTGTCTCGGTTTTATCAATCGTTGATCTATTATGTCGATAAGTTTGTTGATTTTAAAGAACAAGGGCAGGATTTAGTGACCCTTGAAGACAGCAAGTTTGTAGAGAATCGACTGCTCGCTACTTACAAACGAAAAGCAGAAGCTAGTGTTGCCATCCTGTCTGCGCAAGAGGCTCACAAGGCCGCTCGTCATTTTTTTTCAATTTTAGCCAATCCTAAGTATCAAACACTGAGAGTTGTGGAATTACCTGCGGATGTTAAGTCAGAACTCACAAGATACTATAAGTTGTTCCAGTCCTATATTCTAACTTTCGATGTCCCTTTTAATAATGCAATCATCAGTGGTTTAACCGGAACAAAAGGGTATTTTGATAGCTGGTATGGATTAAATACCGATAAAATTGCAAAAATATGTGAGATGCAACTTATTTTGCAGGAGAGATTAGCAAAAGTCATTGCCTCACATGAATTTCATCAGAAATTAAACGATGCCATCATCGCTTCTGTATCACAATCTGCACAACAATTAAAATTATTTCCTTATCAAGGGAGTGACGATCCTTATGTCATTGTTGAAGCAAATGAGCTCAAATTAGCAGCTATGGATGCGCTCACCTCACTTAAGGGGGCGCTCGATAAACAGCCAAGACCTCATACAGAAATACAAACGTCTTCATTATTGACATTGGAAGAAAAAATACGAGGATACGAAGAGGCTTCAGTTGAACCCTATATCCCTCGAGAGCAATTGTCCCTTGAAGAAACAGAGATTCTATTTAAGTTTTATGAAGTTAAGCGTGAAAAATTGGACAATGCTTGCAATGCTTATGATGAATTCTATCAATGCATCCAAATGGAACATGCACAGGAACTATTGAACTTTCCTGGATATGATGTCATATCAACAGACGTGCCTCCTACTCTTGAAACGTTGCATGAGTTGCCAATGGCCACAGCGGGCTATGTTCGGGTAAAAAGCGATGCTCATGATACCCTATATTATGTGCATAAGCTGACAAAAGAATGCAAAGAATTACATTTAAATCCTGAAAAACGAGCAGATTTTGATGCATGTATGGAGAAGATGGTTCGTCATGACCAGGTCGCAAAGCATGGTTGTGTCTTGATTAAAGTATCAACCGATCCAACTGAGATGTTTTTTGATGATCTTAAGACTTTAACCAATAATCGCATGGGATTGATTGTATATAACCAATGTTTTTATTATCTCGATCCGAATCATAAAGAAGTTGAATTGCTGCCTGAAGATCCTGAAAAAAAAGAAGACATGGCGGTGCTTCATGTCCGATTAGAGAGTCTAGAATACGGACAGGTAAGGCGTGCAAAAAGTGATACCTTAAAACACATTGTTTCGCTATTAACTCAGACGAAAGAGGTTCATTTAGAAACCATTTCATCCATTACAGGCCATATGCATCTCAATTTACCAAGAAAATTAGCTCAGTTATATGGACTGTTTCAGCCTTATTTGGTGGGTGGATTACTCTCAGATATTGCCAGAAAAGCAATACCTAAAACAGCCGAAGAAGTAAAAAAAATAGATGCAGAGATGGTTGTGGCATTGCAAACAAAAGACTTGCAACAAACCATTCCAACTGTTTTTGCCCCACTCCTTGCATTTGATGAATCTATACGCAAACGTTTTAGCAAAGGAAGAAAGACCATCCTAAAGCATAGTAAGGAATGTGGTGAGTTATTCAGCCGTTTAACCCATATTGCGAATGATTCTAAAACATTAAAACAAGATGAATCATTAACGGATAGGGCCTATCATGTTATGAAATGTCAATTTTCAGGGGACATTGCTAAATTCAGAAAAGATCTTTATCAGTGGACTGATGTATTTAATAGTGCCATCAAAGCGAAACTGCAACCATCAAAAAAAGATTTACCGTTTCCAGAGCTTGAAGACGACAATAAGAGACTAGAAGAAACTATACAGACCCTAGCCATCAAACGATTATTTAATTGTTTATATCATTTGGAAGTGATAGGAAAAAATCTAGAAGCATTAAACGATAAGAGTGATCAAACAACATATGTCTATTTGGTTCGAGATATTTTCTCAGACTTGTACGATGTGATTAATCTCACTGACGGCTTAATGGCTTCTCCTCATATTAGGGTGATGATTGGGGATATCTGGGAGAAGTTGCAACAATCTTATAAAACGCTCATGGATTTTAGTAAAAACTACATCCCTGAAGTTGCTCCAGGAGAGATTGATCTCTTCACCAAAGATCATTCAGCGGTCCTTTTGTATACTTTGAATGCTTTGATGGTTTTACCTGATCATATCACTGCCTTACGTGCTGGCAAGAAATTAACCGATGCAGAACTCAAGTCTTTACACCAACATACAGAAAAAGTGACCACTGACATTGAACGTATTTTGGCTAGTTGTAATTCGAGTTTTAAATGGTTTCTTGAAATACCGGCTATGTATCAGTTGTTTGGTGAGTTGAAAGGAAAGATAGCAGCAGTGGCCTCACTTTCCTATGATGCGATTATGGATCACTTGACTGGCATTCATGATGATGTATTGAATAAGATGCTGTTAGAAGCGGATCTATGGGAAAATAACTTAGGGTTTAGGTCTGGTACGTTGTCTGGTCCATTAAAAGAAATCCTGGACGCTTTTTTTCAAGGCTTACTCGAGCCTCTTCAGTTAAAGTCAGCACAGCATATCGAGTTAGTTGGCAGCATGACGCCCATCAACAACCGGCAGTTGGCAGTTATCAAGCGCATAGAGCTTGCAAAACATCAACAAAAAGAGATAGAAGAACATCTGACTTTATTTCAGCGATTATCTGGTCGGATGAAATATTATCTAGAGCAAAAAGGTGCGCCAGAGCATTTCTTAGCGACGCTAAGAGCGGTCATGATCGAAGATTTTAAAATGGCTTTACCCACCCTTAAGACAATCAAACCTCTGCTTCAGATAGATTTAAAGCCTGGTGATAAATCTTCCCAAGGGTTGGATGCGTTATTCAAAGACCAACTTGGCAGCGATATCACTAATGTTGCAGCAATGGTTACAGCAGGCCATAGTTATTACAAAGGGTTACATGCTTCTCACCAATTAACCTTACATATCTCTGAAGGACAAATGTCCTATTTAGAAACCTTGAAACAGTCTCAAGTTTCTTTAAATGAACAATTTGTTGAAAAATACACCAAGAGTAGTTTTAAGAAAAAAGCAGAAGCTTTTGCCACAAAGGAAGTTGGCTTAATTTATTGTGGTCGAGAGTATAGTGATAAATTAGGTCGATATTTGCAGCAATTTGAAGAGGAAATTGTGTCTGCCTCAAAAAATGAGGAAGATATTGATAAAAAAGTAGGGCTTTTATTACGAGAAAAAGTAAAGAATTTTGAACAACTGTATTATCAGCAATACTATCATTTAGAAACAATTCAATCACAAATTGATCACTTGAAGCGATATCTACACCAAGCCAATATAGATATTCAAAACAATTGCTCAGTATTTGAAAGTCCAAAAACCCGAAGGAAAAAATCAGTTTTGGTGAATCACTTAGAAACATTGGCGAGTCGAAGCGAGCTCGATGTGAGAGAAAGAGTAGAGCGATTGAAAGGGTATATTTTAGAGCCAACATTCAAGACCAAACTACTCGAATATCACCACTATGATAGCTTCACTTTTGCTTGGTTAAGGCAGTGTTTTTGGAGCCTCGTTGAATTACTTTTTCTTTATACGCCAGCGCATAGAAAATGTTATCACGGGCTTGTTGAGTCAACCAATGTCCCATCGCTTAGCATGGGGCAATTGGGTTCCTTATATGGTTTATTTTCTTCAAATAAGCCTGAGTCAGATGATGAAATTCTTGCTGAGAATAAAAAATTGTCGAAGAACCCATAGTCATCCCTATGGTTGAAGCATCCCATTCACCTTAAGGTTTTCTTGACAAATCGAATGATATGTTGTCTCCTTACTAACCGTGCCATATATCTCACATTGAGGAACCCTCCAGTTGTAAATTTGCATTATCATTAAGGCCATAAATTTGCATAATAGATTTACCCATCAAGCATATGATTTTTTGTTTAATGTCAGTCCATCCCTGAATAATTTTTTGTGCAACCCCATTTATTGTTAAAGTGACATAATGGATACCATCCATTAGTTGGAATATCCATCGCATGGTTGGAGTTTTTGTTGGTTGATTAATCTGATTGGGCAAGGTCTCATTCTGCGCGGCAAGTGATTTCCTTAACCGACGTTGTGCGATCGAATAAACGAGTAATGCCAGCGTCATAACCATCAATAGCCCCATAATACGGCTCGGTTTTTTTAGGAACAGTGAGCTTACAAAAAATAGAGGGTCTTTTAAAAATCGAAAGCCCATGTTTT
>DAHWEW010000129.1:0-6169 GCA_027326225.1 Legionellaceae bacterium | reverse complement strand
GAATCTAGTCCTTCGAGACGCGTGCTATCCACGCTCCTCAGGGCGAACGGATTAGGGAAAAATGGCTAAACTCGAGTGCCCTATAACTATTTGAAAATGATATGGTTTTGAACAAACCATGACAGAGATTACTGTGATTATTTTGGCTTCGTTTGACTCGATGAGGGTTCTTCCTCGCTTGCTCCTTCTCCTTTTAGTTTCGTGATTTCATGTTTGATTTTACCTTTTAATTCTTGAGGAGTGAGCCCCCAAGGGCTTAGGAATCTTGGCTTGATTTTCATGCCTCCGGCATTCAGCATATGAGCGACAAACGTAGTACAATTGTACGCTTGAGGCATTCTAGAAGTCTCTGTCTCTTTTAAAGCCATATAACAATCGATGGGATCCTGACCAATGATTGCTGCACCAAACTCAAAGATCCCCGTGACGATGGCATCTCCAATGGTCACTTGTGAACACAACTGATACACACTTCTATACTCTTCGATCAATTGAGATTGTCTATCCATTTCAGCCAAAATAGCTTGGGTATCTAACCCTTCTATTTTTATCGATTCACTGGGAGGATCGATAGGATGCTCAGTGGCGCTATTTTCAACCAATCCATCTGGTTTAGTGAATGTTGAAAAGTCCGTGTCACAATAATGCCCTCCTCTACAAAGCCCTTCCATTTCCATGTCACTCATCATAACCTTTGCTAAAACAGCCGGACCTGGAATAATCGCAAGAAGACCACCAGATGGCAGGATGCAAGGCCATAAACTCATATACTGTCCTGTATCTTGAGGATTAATTTTAGGTTTATCGCCACCCACTTGAATCGAGGCGTGCCCTACTCCTTCTGTTGACGTTCCCCATAGATGAACCCAAACAACACCATCATGGTTGGATTCGTCTTGGGTAGGGGCAGATTCTTTGGCAACTTTATTGGTTGCCCCATCAGGATGGTGAAACAAGGTGCCCAATCCAAGGAGATTAGTGATGCCTTTAAACATGTCAACTCCAGACAACAAGAAATATAAATACTTTTTTTTACCAATCCCCACATTCATGGGTGAACAAATCATTCTTGGACAAAAGATGGATAATTATTGTTTTAATTATATATTATTTAATCTTTTAATTCAAAATTAATACAGTTAAATCAGAAGTCCACAAGCACATCCTGTTATGGAAGAAGAGATAGATGCTCATAATCAATGATGCCCAATGCAGGATTCTTTGCTTTTTATTTCTGAACTAACGTAAGACGCGATCAGTTGATGTCCCATGTTACATTTTTCTATGACAGAAACTCCGGAAAATTGTGTGCTTTGCTCTTCTAGCCACTTCATAAAACCTTGATGATAAGATTCATCTAGTTCTCGCACTACAAAAACAGTGTCCAGAGGCACTTCGTATGCCTCAGCAATTTCTTGAGCTAATGACAACATTCTATCGTAAGTTTCTTCGGAAGCATCACCAATAAATGTTCCCCAATTCATACCTTTTCCAGAAATATATTCCGTCAATTTCAATGTTCTGTCAGCTAAAATACCATCTATCCCTGGCTTGGTTTGCTGAACCTCTTTTCCTTTCAATGTCACATGACGTCTCTCTTGATCAGTGACGAGATTTCTTTTTGCGTATTCATCTCTTCTTGGATGAATATCAATCCGCTTTAATGTGATCTCAATGATTTCTTCAGCACAATTTAAATAATCCACTGCTGTTTTACCTGATTTATCTTGAATCCCAGCTGAAGCTCCATGTTCAATGAGGCATTTAAACAGATCATATCGTCCAAGAATCATGGCATAATGTAAAGCTGTTTTGCCATGTACATCTTGATAATCAAAATTGAGTTTTGTGCGGTATCTTGCAATAAAATGAAACACCAAATCACCACAAGAAGGCAGTAGGGCTAACAAAATCAGCAAAGACTTTCTGCCATACTGAATTCCATCACATAAATTTGGATTGATACGCAAAGGGATTAACACCAATAGACGAGAAAATTCAACAAATAATTCATTTGCCAACCAATAATGTAAAACAGGATTATCTCGAGCCCATAATGCATTTGGGCTAAAATGAGTTCTGCTGATAAAAGACTTCAGTTCAGCATCACATAATTTCATGTATGATCGGTCACAGAAAAGTGGGTTTTTATAGTAAAACTTAGGCATAACTAGTTGCAATGTTGAAAGATTTGTATCATTTTAACTATTCCTGGTTAAATTTTCAACATTTGGTTCATCTATATTAATAAAACATTCGGCCTCTTGGGTTGACAATTGCTCTATAAGCCCTACGTACTGAGGCGGGTACGTAGGCATTCTTGGGGGGTTGTTAAAATGAATGGTCAACAGACCATAGAATAACGATATTGATAAATATCAAGGACGTTCGTCCATTTCTTTTCGCTGAGTGGGTAAAAAGTCTGTTCTATCTAAACCCATCACTACGGCCAATGCTCCAGCCACATAGATTGATGAATAAGTACCCACAACGATACCGATGATCAAAGCGAGTGAAAATCCATGGATGGTTTCACCTCCATAAACAAATAACGCAACAACCACAAATAAAGTGAGCACCGACGTCATAATGGTTCTTGATAAAGTCTGATTGATAGAAATATTCATAATCTCTATAGAACTTGCACGTCGGATTTTGATAAAGTTTTCCCGTACCCTATCAAACACCACAATGGTATCATTCAATGAATAGCCAATCACTGCCAACAACCCAGCCAGGGCTTTTAAGTCAAACTCTATCCCAAAAAAAGCAAAAATTCCGAGGATCAATACCGGATCATGCACCAGCGCCACTGAAGAACTAAAAGCCAGTCGGTACTCAAAACGCAAGGCAATATAGATCATTGTGGCGAGCAAAGACACAACAATGGCTAAGATCCCTTTGGTCGCCAATTCCTGCCCTACCTGAGGACCTACAAAATCAACTCTTTGTTTGATAGCTCCGGGCAGTGCCTTCATAACTTGATCAACCAATAAGGCTTGATCATGATTCGCTCGTGGTGCAATGCTTATCAATACATCCTTAGAAGTACCATAACTGACCACTTGAGCCTCTTTAAAGCCTACGTTATATAAACTATTGCGTATTTCAGTCAAATCAATTGGCTTTGAGTATGACACTTCTATTTGTGTGCCCCCAGTAAAATCTAAACCCCACTGCAGCCCATAGATAATCAAAGCGCCAATAGAAAGTACAAAAATCAATCCAGAAAAGAGAGCCGCCCATTTGCGGGCCCCCATGAAATCTATTTTTGAATTTGGATTAAATAATTCCATCTAGAGTCCTCACCTCAAATTCCAATCGATAGTTTATTCACTTGTCGCCCACCATAGAACCAGTTGACCATAGCGCGTGTATAAGTCACACCAGTTAACATGGAAGTCAGCAAACCCAGTGATAAAGTCACGGCAAATCCCCGTACAGGACCTGTGCCCACAGAAAACAACACAATGCCTACAATCAGTGTGGTGATGTTTGCATCAAGAATCGTTGCAAATGCCCGTTCATAACCGGCATAAATCGCAGCCTGAGGGGTCAACCCATGGCGTAACTCTTCACGGATCCGCTCATAAATAAGCACATTTGCATCCACAGCCATCCCCACCGTCAAAACAATCCCTGCTATCCCCGGCAAGGTTAAAGTAGCCCCTATGATGGATAACAAAGCACACAATAAAATAAGGTTCAGTAACAAAGCGACATCAGCAACAAAACCAAAAAAGCGATAATAGATAAGCATCACCACCAGGATTAATCCCATACCCACTTCTAGTGAAATCATGCCACGACGGATATTTTCTTTACCTAAGGTAGGGCCTACCGTGCGCTCCTCTACAGGATAGATGGCAGCAGGCAGTGCACCAGCTCGGAGCAATAATGCTAAATTACTGGCCTCTTTGCCATCCGTCAAACCTGTGATTTGAAAATTATTACCCAGGGCATTTTGAATGACGGGAGCGCTGATCACTCGTTCTTCACGGTGAGTCACGTGTTGTACTTGGCCATTGGTTTTGACTGTATCTGTTTTGGTTTCAACAAAAACAATTGCCATGCGTTTTCCAATATTTTCCCTCGTCACTTTGGTAAAATAAGCTTCCCCTCCACCACCCAGTTGGATGAGCACCGCAGGCGTTGCTGTTTGTTGATCAAAACTTGAAACAGCACTTGTGATTGAGTCACCACTTAACACCACTTGCCTTTTTAACAAAATGGGCCGTTCGTCCATCAAATATAATTTGCTACCAACAGGGATCGCCCCAGTTTGCTTGGCAATTTGAGGATCATGTTCTTGATCAACCAAGTGAAACTCTAATGTTGCAGTTCCCCCCAAAATTTGTTTGGCGCGAGCTGCATCTTGAATCCCTGGTAAATCAACTGCAACCCGAGTTGCCCCTTGTTGTTGAACCACAGCCTCACCCACACCCAGTTCATTCACCCGATTGCGCAAAATACTCATGGTTTGTTCAATGGTGTTTTGACGAATGGTATTGATTTCAGCAGGGGTTAAAGTCATTGTCAGATCTAAGCCATCTTTTGTTTGGTTAAACAAAAGACTGGGGAATTTTTCCCGCAATTCATTCAATGCATCCTCTAAGGTTTGAGGATCACGAAAACGTACATTCACACCTTTATTCAGCACATATCGAATACCTGCATATCGAATATTCGCTTCGCGAAGATCTTGACCCGCACTTTTCATCAATCCTTCGTAACGTCTATTGATGACGCTGTCAATATCGACCTCTAGTAAAAAATGAACCCCCCCTCGTAAATCTAATCCCTGCTTCATAGGTTCGGCATGAATGTCTGCCAACCAGCCAGGTGTTGATGCTGCCAGGTTAAGTGCCACGGTATAATGAGTCCCTAAGGCATTTTTTAATATATCCCTGGCTAAGAGTTGAGTATCCGTAGACGCAAAACGCACTTCTAATCGATCCTCATTGGTGATGATGGCTGTATATTTCAATTTAGCCCCATCCAATGCTCCCTTGACTTGTGTTTCTAATGCTTCTGGATCAATCGGATTGTCTGAAGAGATTTGAACAATAGGATGTTCAGTATACAAATTGGGAATCACATAAACCAACCCAATCAGAACGATAGCCACAAGAACCAGATTTTTCCATAATGGATATTTATTTTGCATTTGCTTGTCTCAATACCTGTATTAAAGAGATTTCATTGTGCCTTTAGGCAAAACTGTGGTAACTGCATTTCGTTGTAAGCAAATCTCTATTCCTTCTGTGATCATGACTTTGATGAATTGATCTTCAATGCCAGAAACCTTGGCTAACATCCCACCAGAAGTCACTATTTCATCTCCTTTTTGCAGTTTACTGACCAACTGACGATGCTCTTTGGCTCGTTTATTTTGAGGCCGAATCAACATCAAGTAAAACAAAACAAAAATAACAGCAAACAATATCAATGAAAAAGTTCCATCTGATTGAGCCCCTGCTGAGACCCCAGAACTAGCTACAGCATCACTCACAAAAAAACTCATTACACCCTCCACAAAAATCATGATTCACGTAGCGTGACATCATATCGAGATTTCAATCTGAGGTAAATGAAGTAAGGATTAAATTTAGCGTCGTGCTACTGCATAAATATTATGTTGAATTAATAATCTTTGGCATAAGAGAGGCGTCTCTGTGAATAAATGATGAAGATACGCACGAGTAAAAAGTTGCCTACAGGTTGGGCAATGACACGTACTATCAATAGGTTGAAATTGCATGCCGAACTCAGGCTCTTCTATAGATAGATTTTCTTCTTCTAAATATACCGTTCCAGAACATGCATCACTGGCCGGGTTATCTGTCTCAACGAAAACCCCTTCTGACATCCATTCTTTTAATGAAGCCATGGGTAAATGACCCATGAGGTATCGCTCTACTTCGGAAAATGATGACATTGTATGCTGCAATTCTTTTTTTGATGGATACTCATCACCTACAAAATAGACCCCATATGGTCTTAAAATCGGAGGAGACTCCAGTACTTCTTGTGCTGACAAAAATGGAAAGGTCGTCTCTGGCAATATGTTCCATAGATGATATTTATTTTTTAATACACCATAGGGCAAGATGACTATGGACGCTTGAAGCTTGATGATAAGGGGTAAAAGCGTTTCTAATGAGTAGCG
>DAHWEW010000128.1:0-6184 GCA_027326225.1 Legionellaceae bacterium | reverse complement strand
TCATGTGTAAAAGTAAAATACACCGCGCGACAGTCACTGAAGCGAATTTGAATTATATCGGTTCGATCACCATCGATAAAAGCTTAATGGAGGCCGCGGATCTTTATGAGTTTGAGCAAGTTCATGTGATCAACATTAATAATGGCGAACGGTTTATTACCTATGTGATTGAAGGCGAGAAGAACTCGGGTACAATTTGTCTCAATGGCGCCGCTGCACGTCTTGTGATGCCTGGTGATTTAGTGATCATTGTGTCGTATGCAGATTATAGTGCGAATGAACTAGAAACATTTAATCCGAGCATCGTGTTTGTTGATAGTAAAAATAAATTATTCAAGACGGCACCATCGGCACAGCAAAACCAAGACTGTCCGAAAGATTTGTGCTTATAGGTGCTGTATTTTGAGCTTGCTCTAATGCATTAATGAAATCAGGTAATGCCACGGAGCCAATCATTCGTTGAGTTTCCTGACCTTCAGGATTCATAAAAATAAAACTGGGTGGTGCGAAAACATTAAAGGCTTTTTCAAGAGCTTTATTATCGGCATCATTTGCTGTGACATCGGCTTTAATGACTGTGAAATGATCGAGAATCGCAAGCACTTTTGGATCTTGCAAGATTGTTTTTGCAATCACTTTACAATCCAAACACCAATCCGCATAAAAATCGATTAAAACGGGTTTACCTTCACGCTGCGCTGCTTCAAGCAGCGGTTTAATTTGAGCTAATGAGGTGACACGTTGAATATTCGAGGTGGGTGCGGTGGGATGAATTGTGGGTGTAGACAAATTGCCGAGAGGTTTGAGTGGATCAGTTTGACCCATGGCAGCACCAATTAATAATAATAAACCATAAGCACCTAAAATAATGCCACAAGATTTCCAACATTTTTGCCAATTCGCACCATGCGGCGTGGTATCCAAGGCACCGAGATAAATGCCACAAAAAATGGCTAATACAGCCCAAAGTACTAAGGTGAATGAACCTTGTAACACACGGCTTAGCATCATCACGGCGATCACAAGTAATAAGACACCGAATAACGATTTAACATGATGCATCCACGGGCCAGATTTAGGTAGGAATTTTCCACCCGACGTGCCTAAAACAATAAGTGGAATACCCATCCCAAGACCGAGGGCAAGGAGCGCAATACCGCCGAGTAAGGCATTGCCTGTGATGCTAATGTAGCTCAAGGCGCCGACCAGCGGTGCGCTGACACAGGGTGAGGCGATAAGTGTGGCTAAACAACCCATGATCACAACACCTAAATAAGTACCACCGGTTTGTTTTTGATGGAGATGGTGGAGATGAGTTTGAAGACGGTGTGGCAGGGTTAATTCGTAAACGCCGAACAAGGAGAGTGCAAGGATCACAAAAATAGCGCTAAATAAGCCGATGATCCAGGGATTTTGCATCGCTGCTTGCAGGCCTAACCCAAGTAATCCTGCTAAAAGACCGGCAATTGAAAAGGTTACGGCCATGCTCAGGACATAGGTGAGTGAGAGTAAAAAAGCTTTACGTGAATTCAGTTTTTTACCTTGGCCCAAAATGATGCTCATTAAAATGGGGATCATGGGAAGAACACAGGGTGTGAAGGCGAGGAGGAGGCCAAACCCAAGGAAGCTGAAAAATAAAAGGATCATGTGATCTGATTTAAATAATTCTGTAAATCGTGCTGTGTTGTTGATGCTGGTCGAAGGAGCATTGAGCGCCGTGATGAGTGAACGAGGTGTAGTTTCTTGTGTTTCAATCACGAGTGTATTTTCGCTTAAATTAGCGCGTATTTTTTGGGTGATGGGTGGATAGCAAAATCCAGATTCAGAGCAACCTTGATAGGTGACGAGGATCGTGGCCTTGGGTGGCGCAGGATCAATAATGGGGAGGCTGAGCGTGAGGTTATCTGCATAAACTTGGAGTCTGCCGAGCGTGGGGTTGTTGAGGGTTTGGCTGGGTGGAAAGGCAACTTGGCCGAGCCTGGTTTTTTTGGGTGAAATGAGGTTGAATTGGAAATGGTTTCGGTAGAGGTAGTAGCCGGGGGCGATGCGCCAGTTAAAATTGATGGTGTTGTGGTTGTTAATTTGTCCGTTGATCGCAAAGGCTTCTTCTGTGGGGATGGGTGCTATTGTTGCAAAGCTGGGTGTGATGAAGAGGAGAAGGAGGAGGACCCGTAAAATGTACATAGATTATCCTTTAAAACAACAACGAAACCCCTACCTTAAAAATATTGTCGTGAATATCATAGCCATCATTTTGACGAACCGTTTTCGTTTGACCGTAATAATTCGTGGACTCAAATTGGATATACGTTTCCAAGTAAGGCGTCCATTGCCAACCAGGCCCGATTACAAATTCCGTTTCGTCGAGACCACTGCCCACGTCATCTTTTTGGACAGTTTTAGTGGCCGCGATGCCGCGAATCGACGTATATAAAAATAATCTATCCATCAATTGTGTATTTCGCGCAAACTCAAGATCAAGTTTAGCACTGCCATCGTGAAAATACCCACGTGCATCGGTATCAATGAAAAAAGGCATCGTACCTTCGAGGCCGATACCGGGTTGTACATAGGCGCGCTCAGCAGGACGATAGACAGCATTCAACCCGCCCTTGATCGCCCAAAATTCACTGATCAAATGCCAATAAAAGATATCCATATCAGCCGTTTGAATTTTATGATCGCTGTATTCTGCCTCATTGGTAAAAAGTTCAAGTTTATTGTAATCCGTCCCAAACAGACCTTTATAGGTCAGTGTTGCGGCACTGTAAAAATTAGTATCGATACTTAAATTATTTGCAGCATCAATCATGGCACCGTGCATGCCACCGGTGTAATGCAGTGCTGTATCGGGATTATAAGTTGGGTCGAGTAATGGTGTAGGCACATTCACAAAATGTGGGGTTTTTGCGGTTGATTTATTGGTAGCCTTGGAAGGTTCATAGTGAACAACATTCCCCATGCCCGCCATCATGTGGTACAAATTATGGCAGTGAAAATACCATTGGCCTTCAGCATCGGCATCAATATCGACGACAGCAACACCGCCCGGTGGTACATCAATGGTATGCAGCAGCGGATCATAAGCGCCATGACCATTGCGTAAAATAAACCAATGGCCGTGCATGTGCATGGGGTGGTGCATCATCGTGTTATTGATAAAAATAAAACGGTAGCGTTGGCCTTGTTTAAATATAATCGGTTTTGCACGGTATTCAGGAACGCCGTTAATAAACCACATATAGCGTTCCATGTAACCCGATAACACCATCTTTTCAACAATAAAAGGTTTGTTGGGATCATTGGTTCTATTGTAAGAAACGAGATCTTGGTATTTAGTGCCTGTTGTTTTATAGGAACTGTCGTCATTTTTTGCGGGAGGCATGGGCATTGTTTTGAGCATCGCTGTTATTTTTGTTGTAGGTGCATTGGGCGACATGTTCATGCCTGGCATATTATCCATGTTGCTCATATTATTCATGCCCTTCATGTTCATTCCAGGCATCGCATTCATATTGTTTGAGTGTGCCATCCCGCTCATATTATTCATTTTAGTATTTGAGTGATCCATGTTACTCATTCCTCCCATGCCACCCATGCCTGGCATATTAGCCATATCATGGCCCATGGTCATTGTAGGTTGCGGGATTGGAAAGGGTTTTACATCTTGATAATCAACTTTTTGGCCTTTTTTCGTAACAAAAGCACCATAAACGTGCAGAGCAGTATCGGCAGATTCGGTGTAGAGGATGGTGGTATCTTTTGTAATTTTGATCAGGACGTCATAGGTTTCAGCGGGGCCAAGTAATAATTCATTCGTAACATAAGGTTTGACGTCATTGCCTTCAACGTGTACGACGGTCATGGGTGTGTTGGGCACTTTAAATTGGAAGAAAGTGCTTCCACCACCCGCAATGATGCGTAATCGGACAACATCACCAATTTTAACTTGGCGCTGCCAGGGTGTTTTTGTGGTTTGGCCATTGAGCAAAAGAGCATCATAACGAACATCGCTGATGTCATACGGACTCATTCGCATTTTTTGCATCATCCAATAAGTGTCGACAAGTTGGCGGCGTTGGCAGATGTTGCCATGTAAGTAATCGTTGAGGAAGCGTTGGAGTGAGGGTTGAAGGGGAAATTCGGTCGCGTAGTAACCGCCTTGTTTTTTGAGGTTAGAATAAACTTTGCTGGGGTCGGTGTTGATCCAGTCGGCAAGGAAGATAACAAAGTCTTTGTTGTAGTGATAAGGAGGCGGTTTAGGTGGATCGATGATGATTGTTCCATAAAGTCCGCGTTGTTCTTGTAGACCTGCATGAGCGTGGTACCAATAGGTGCCGGATTGTAATAGTGTGAATTTGTAATGAAAGGTGCCACCGGGTGGAATAGGGTTTTGGCTGACACCACTGACACCATCCATTTGCCAGGGGACGATGAGCCCGTGCCAGTGGACGCTGGTGCCTTCATTAAGGTGATTGGTGACGTTGATGGTGACGTGGTCGCCTTCCTTGAAGTGAAGCGTAGGGCCGGGGACTTCGCCATTGATGGCAATGGCTTTTGTCGTTTTACCGGTGTAGTTGACGGTTTTGTAGGCGATGTCGAGGTTGACGACAGGATTGCTGGCGAGTGCACAGAATGGCCAGAGTAAGAAGAGCGCAAGGGTGATGGAGCGTAGGATGTTCATATTAATTATTTATTTCCACTATTCTATTTTTAAGGATGATCTCTACAAAATTATCAACATTATGATATTGATGAAAGGCTTCACGTGCTGTGCGGCTTAACATAAGCAAGGTTTCATGTTTTTCTACAGCGAGGTCTAAGGCCTTGTGTATAGAGTTAAGGTTATGATTCGAAAACGTTGTGGCACCTGCTTGAAAAAGTTCAGCTTGTTCAGATAACCAAGTATTTTCAGGGATGACCAATACTTTTCCTAAAAAAAGTGCTTCCGAAAACATCGCAGAGGGCATGCCAGTATAAACAGAAGGATGGTAAGGTAGTAATAAAATATCCATTTCGGTCATTAATTTTGTCATTTCTGCTTTTGATAAATGTCCCCAATAACAATGGGTATTTTTGTTGGGTTGTTTGAAAACTTGTGCTGCAACTTCAGTATCGGGGTTAGTATTTAAGTGATAATGAAATTCTACTGGTTTTTGATAGGTTAACTGGGTAAGAGGATGTAAAAAAAAGAATCCCTTATCAATTGATGCATGACCAAAGTAACCTATTTTTATCGCTTCATTTTTAGATTTTTGTTTGATAGGTGGCAAAGCTGTAGGATAAATGGGCATTGGTAACTCTTTTACAGGTACATCATATTGAGTTTCAAAACAATTTGCCATCTGCGAAGAAACACTATAGAGCTGGCGAAAGGGAGATATTTTTAATAAAGTTGTTTGATGGCAATTGCTTGAAGCATATGGGAATAAAAAAATAAAGATGACATCAGCAGGCTTTATTTTATCATATTCAACCAGCTTGCTTAACCAGGCTAAGGCGGCTTCAAGAATAGGCGGAAATAAAGTAGAAAATACGAGTAAGGGGTGAGGGCCAAAATCATCAATATGGATGGATAAAAATGAATGAAGATAATTCTTTTTTGTATATTCCATGATAGCTGCATTGTTATAGTCGACATAGGGTAGTTGGTCAAAATGAGGCTTTATGGGCAGATTTTCATTACATAACTGAGTTTGGTTTTTATTCCCAAATAAAGTTACATTGAAATCATGTTTTGAAAATGCAGAAGTTAGAGATTCTGCTAAATTTTCCCAATGACCAGAAGTAGCACCCAAGCAAGGTTCAAAGATCAAAACAGGCTTTTTCATTGTTACTCCTTATGCGCCTATCCGATGCACACATTTATTGCGCCAAAAGCCAGCCCTCATATTGAAGTTCAAATTTTTGCAATCCACGCAACATAGTAATTGGACCGGGAGGGCTTTCACTGCGATACCCATTCCATCCACCTAATCTTGCAATCACCCATGCCGCCCATGCCAGACTATTTTTAACATAGGGGTTTCTTTGTTTTTCAGTTCTTCCTTCTAATTTTTTTAAAAGGAGAAACATCAAAACAATTTCTTCCTTTGTAAATAAATCACTCGCCTTTCGTTCATTTTTTCCATCCCTTGATTCAACCAACATCATCACTTTAATCGCTGTTGCAACCGATAGTATT
>DAHWEW010000127.1:0-6199 GCA_027326225.1 Legionellaceae bacterium | reverse complement strand
TTGATCATGAATACGTTGAAAGCGTTCTCTTTATCTGAACATTCTAAATGTAACAACGTGCATATATGTGGTGAAGCATACTCTGAATGTCAGGGTTTTTTTGAAGGCGCTATCCGCACTGCTAATTATGCCATAGACGCCATTCATCAATCGTATGCTGTTTTATAGGGTCGCTCAGCCCCGGAGAGCAAACATTAGAAACGAACTTCGGGCCGACAGCCCCTCATCCGCCCTACGGGCACCTTCTCCCCATGCCTGAGGAGAAGGTAAATAAGGAAGAAGCTCTTTGGGAGCGTAGCGAAGGATCTCCTGAAATATAAACGGTCATTTTTACAGCTTTCCGGCGTTAATTTAAATCATAAGAGTGTGAGCTTCTGCATCAATCTCCACCCAGATGTGCATCAAAATAGAGGGTTGAACGATATTCTTCTTCTTTTTCTTTATCGAGATGATAATCTGTCAAGAGACTTGTCAGTTCTGTGGTCTTCAGAATTAAATCATAAAACTGGCTGCGATAACCACGAATACTGATTCCTACATCTTCTATAGTCTCTAGGTGATGATTACGGACTGTTTCTACAGCTTCTTTAACCTCCCTTAAAGATCCAAGGAGCATAGCAATTTGATTTCTCTGTTCAGTATTTAGCTCCATACCAATGACCTCCGAAAACCTATCCCAAATCTTAGCATTAGCGTCAAAACTCTGTTCATTTAGGCTATCAGAATAAATGAGTACAGAGCGAATCGAGATGAGTAAATTCGCCAATTCCACTTCAGCGAGAATATTTTGCACATTCTTTGCTATTTTTTGCATTGTTTGCTGAATCGTAGCCACCGTATTGATCAGCTCTGATTGACTTTCATAGATGACTTTGCGATGCAGGGCCTCGATTTTACTAAACGCTTCATTCATGGCTGTCAGATTAGTTCTTTCTGTTTCTAATTCCGCGCGAGTTCCAGCTCCTGGCGATTCAGCATCTTTACTGGCTTCCGGTGACAATAAATAATCAACAAATAATTTTTGCACATAAACTTGATAATCATGAGCTTGCTGGAGAATAATCCCATTGAATACATTTTTTAAAGGGATCTGCAATAATTGGTAATAAAGACTTTGAGTGTTTTTAAGCGCTTCCAATAATTCAAAATTGGTTAAATGTATATTAAATCGCTCAAGGATACGTTGTGAGGTCAATGTGCCGTACGTTGGCATCCAAGTTGACATGTCCATTTCATTATTTTCTTCGATCATAATTAATCCAATATGATTTTGTTACTGTCTATGATATAAGAGCAGCAGGATATTACCAAGATGATGGTTGATTCGAACATGTTAAAGCCAAACCTTGATGATTTGCAAACGCTTCAATTGTTTTTAGTGACACCAACACCAAAGGCTTGGTTAGAGTTTGCAGTCCAGCATATTCCATTGTTATTGATTGATCACGCCCATTGTGAGCGAAAAGCAGCGGCTACAGCAATCCATTTTATCAGCAAATACCCTGAAAAACCTGAAATCGTTGCCAAAATGTCCCCATTGGCTCGCGAAGAATTACTTCACTTTGAAAAGGTTTTAGGTTTTATCCAACAACGAAAGTTGACTTATGGTCCATTACCACCATCAAGATACGCTCAAACTCTACACCAAAAAATCACCAAAAAAGGCTGTACTGCGCGATTATGTGATCAATTGATTGTAGCCGCTATTATTGAGGCTCGCTCTTGCGAGCGTTTTCACGCCTTATCTGAAATGATAGAAGACAAGATTTTAACAAAATTTTATCGAAGCTTGGTTCAAGCGGAGGCGCGCCATTTTCATGATTATTTAGCACTAGCTAAATATTACCAACAAAACCTAGACACGCGCCTGAAAGAGTTTATTGATCTTGAAAATGAATTAATCACCTCAGTCGATGGTGTTTTTCGCTTTCATAGCGGTATACCGCTCTTAGAAGGTTCTGCCTCTTACTCACCAATCTTAAATCTTGGTGAACAAGAGGCAGTATAGGTTTAAGGAGTCATCCCTGGGGAAGGTGGTGCGTATTTTTCTTCCAAGGTAAGTCCTTCATATCGACCAGCAAAAAAAGCATTCAATCCATGATTTGGATCTTTGCGTAACTCTTCAAACTTTTCTTTCGTTAATCGCTCCGTTCCTCCTTTTTTAACAAAAGAAAGTGAGTCTTTGCTCTCTGGAACATAATCATGACTTTCTAACCAAATCTTCATTCCGAGAGTCATCATTTGTTTTAACGAATCTTTTTCCTTTGCATCAAATTCTTGCTTGTCAGATCGACACAAATTTTTCGTAATGGAGGAAACATCTAATTTGTCGTCGCTCGAAAATTCCACATAGTGTTGTAGTTGAGGAAGCTTGATTTCGCCTGTATATTTTGTAGGTCCTTGACTCAGCGCATCAACGATAGGTTCCGACACCAAACGAAACAGCGTGCCAAGTGGATCGATCGTACCCCAAGCTTCTGCACGTCTTAAACATTGTGCAACGATATTCATCATGGCTGCAATCCATGTATCATAACCTTGTTGTCCACGCTGATAATGTTCTTCACAACGTTTGACATAATCCGACCATATTTCTTGGTTTTCTGATTCCTTTTTCTCTTTTTTAGAACGACGTCTAGCAAGCCTAGTTTCATCAGCTGCTTTTGAAGCCGCTGCTACTTCTTCATCTTTCAATTTTTGCACTGAGTCTCTAAGATTTTGTTGCACGCGTTTATTGTAATACTCAACATCTTTGTCTTTGTCTTTGTCTTTGTCACTTGCAGGCATGTTATCCTCGCGATAAACGATTAAAATAAAACCCATTTGTCTTATCATAGCACATCAGCAAGGGATTGTCATCCCAATCACTGAGTACATATTGTTGAAACTCACCCCCATCATACGCATGCGTAGTTAATCCAGGTTTATGCGTATGACCGTGAATCAGCTTAGTGACGTCATGTTGTGCCATGTGTAACAACAGAGTAGGAACATCAACATCCATGTATGGTGCTGGTTTTTGATGATGAGATTGGCTATGCAAACGCACAGCATTCACCAATCGTTTGCGAATACGTTGAGGGATGCGCAAAAACAAAGAGGGAAAGAGAGGATTGCGCGTCAATCGACGAAACCATTGATGCGCTTTGTCTTTGATACAGTACCTATCGCCATGCACCAACAAAACCTTATCTCCATCTAAATCTATGACAGTAGGTTCTCTGAGTAGGGTTAGAGCGGCAAGGTGTAAAAATTGATGCCCAACCAGAAAATCACGATTGCCGGGCATAAAATAGAGCTCTATCCCCTTCTCTGCTAACCGAGCCAATTGTAAAGCAATCCCTCGACTCCAATCATCAAGTGTATCATCCCCAGACCAAGCATGAAAAAAATCTCCTAGAATGTATACTTTCTTGGTATGAACACTTGCCCATGTGATAAATCGATGAAAACGTTCTGTGATGTCCGGTTCATGAGGATGTAGATGTAGGTCGGAAATAAATACGGCATCTATCATAAGGGTTCTATTTGAATATGATCATCCTGAAGATAAATTTGACAAGGACAGGCCAAGGGTTCAATGGCATCACTTAAGCGATAAAATCCCGCAATGGACACAAGCTCTGCATCTAATGATTGGCAAAAAATGCGAGCCTCTTTATCGCCAGCAATCCCTGCCAGTGCGCGGCCTCTTAGGGCTCCATAAACATGAATATGACCATCTGCCAGCAATTCAGCACCGTGACTCACAGAAGCTGTAATGACCAAATCACTTCCTTTGCTGACCACTTGCTGACCCGATCGAACGGGTGTGTTCACGATTAATGATTTTGTGGCCTTAGGTTCGCTGGTATCGTTTTTATGTTTACGAGACTTATTTTTTTCAGGTACGGACGTAGAATTTAAAATCGCAAGGCCGTTACAATTTGCAATGAGATCTAATACCGGACTGCCGCCTTGAATGGCAACTGGAATTAAGCCATGTTCTTTCATCGTCTGACAGATAAACTGTAAATCTAAGGTGTCTTGCTCTAAAGCCGTGCAATCAAGAACCACAGGGGTCTTATCAAAAAGCCGAGGCGCTTGCTGAACAACATCAGCTATCTGTGCTTTGAATCGATCATGATCGATATCTAAAAGATGCATCACCGTCAAGGTATAAAGACGCCCCTTTAATTTAAATGCTTGAGATTTCAATAAATTATCTGTCATATCTGCGATATCCATCGCCGTCATTTTTGTTTATACTAACATGCAGGGATAAATAACTGAAGGTTAATCACGTGGATAAATTATGGTTGAAGCATTATCAAGAAGGCGTTCCTTATGAAATTAACCCCAATGAATATGTTTCATTGGCTCATCTGTTTAATGATGCTTGCCGTAAATATGAAGACAACATTGCTTATGTCAATATGGGATCCGAGCTAACCTATCGCCAAATAGATATCTTAAGCGCGCAATTTGCCAGTTACTTACAACATATTGGGTTAGTCAAAGGTGCCCGAGTGGCAATCATGATGCCAAATTTATTACAATATCCTATCGTTTTTTTCGCCATTTTGCGCGCAGGATTTGTGGTCGTGAATACCAATCCACTTTATACAGCTGATGAAGTGGTTCATCAAATCAATGATTCAGGCGCCGAAGTGATTGTTGTCTTAGCCAATTTTGCAAAAACGATTGAAAAAGCCTTACCAAGTCTCACCACTTTAAAACACATCGTCATCACCCAAATTGGCGATGTATTTCCTTTTTTTAAGCGAATGATCGTCAATAGCGTCGTGACCTATGTCAAAAAAATGGTTCCTGCTTATCATCTTCCTACAGCTATTTCATTCAATCAAGCACTCAAGTTGGGCAAGGCAAAAGGCGCGTTTAAATCTGTAGCCCTGACTCACGAAGACATTGCTTTACTCCAATATACAGGGGGCACCACAGGCATTGCCAAAGGCGCCATACTCACTCATGGCAATATGGTCGCTAATGTACTGCAAGCCACGGCCTGGATTTCTCCACTGAATCTAGGAAGCAGCGATATTATTGTCACGGCATTACCGCTTTACCATATTTTTTCTCTCACAGCCAATTGCTTAACCTTTTTTAATGCAGGCGCGAAAAATATATTAATCACCAATCCTCGAGACCTGACTGACTTCATCAATCAAATCAAACATAGTCAATTTACTGCCTTAACAGGGGTCAATACTCTTTTCAATGCATTGCTCCACCATCCAAAGTTCCATGAAATTGACTTTTCTAAATTAAAATTAACCCTATCGGGAGGGATGGCCTTACAAAAATCAGTTGCCCAAGCTTGGCGTGAAAAAACTCACACCCGAGTACTTGAAGCCTATGGCTTAACTGAAACAAGTCCTGCGGCTTGTATCAATCCAATGTATCTTGAAGAATATAATGGCAGTATTGGCTTACCTCTATCGTCTACTGATATTTCCATTCGCGATACAAAGGGACGTGAGCTTCCTATTGGTCAACAAGGTGAGCTCTCCATCAAAGGACCTCAAGTCACTCCAGGTTACTGGCAACGTCCTGAAGAAACCAAAGAAGCATTTTGGCCAGATGGATTTTTACGTACTGGTGATATTGCCAAGATCGATCAAGAAGGATACGTCTATCTTGTAGACAGAAAAAAAGACATGATCATTGTTTCAGGATTTAACGTATATCCCAACGAAGTAGAGCAAGTGATCAGTATGTTACCTGGCATTCTTGAGGTCGGTGTGGTGGGCATCTCTTCTGAAGATTCAGGTGAGCGGGTCAAAGCCTGTATTGTAAAGCGCGATCCCGCTTTATCTGCTGAAGAAATCATTGCTCATACTCGAGAACATCTCACTGCATATAAAGTTCCCAAATTAATTGAATTTTATGATGAATTACCTAAAACCAATGTAGGCAAAATATTAAGACGGGCTTTAAAGTAATTGAAGCCTAGTTCAGGAGTTTGGACAAATCGCGGTCCCCGGGAAAGTCTGTCCTCCCGAACAGAGTGAGGGATCTCCGAACCAGGCACAAGGCTACTCCTCACTCTGTTCGGGATGACGTTTCCTGGGGACCGCGGTTTGTCCAAACTCCAGTTATATTAATGTCGTCGAAACGCTTGACTGATGGGGTTCAGTCCACTTGCTTAAGGTATTCTCTATCGCCTGTTGTTTTGTGCTTGGAGCCTGATATCCTAACG
>DAHWEW010000126.1:0-6199 GCA_027326225.1 Legionellaceae bacterium | reverse complement strand
AATTATGATTCTCATCATCAATCATCATGGAAGAAATGGATACATTCAGCCCAAAATCAAGTGGGATAAAGTTAACTTGATTTGATACAACCGGTTTGCGAGTAAACACGTCAAGCCGGTTCTATGTTCGATGATATAGCTCAACTGTGAACCGTTATCAAACTCAATAATCAATGATGATGTCATGAACGATAATCAATTGTTTCGCCAAGAAGTATTTGCAAGTCAAAGAAATAAAAATTATGGCTCTGTATCTATGAATACACCCATTTCATTTATGGTGATGGCTGTTGGTACTTTTATGATTATCATGTGCATACTCTTTTTCATCTTGTTTGGCGAGTTTTCTGAAAAATTTATTGTCAGAGGGTTTCTTGAGTCAACCAAAGGGGTTGCACGTATTTATACACTCAAAAGTGGCGTCGTAGTGAAACAGTTTATTAAGCAAGGAGATGAGGTTAAGAAAGGACAAAAACTGTATTTGATTGATACTTCTTTTGAGGGTGGTCATCAAAAAAATCACCCTGATGTTTTCAGTCAGTTAAGCCAAAGACATGAGCTGCTTCAAAAGCAAATATTACTGAAAGAAAAGCACCTGCAACAGTTAAAGGTCTTATTAGAAAAAAAATATATCTCATTGTCCGCCTATCATGAAAAACAAGATGAGCTTGTAGCGCTTAAAAATCAACAAAGTGAGGTACGAGTGGAGATGATTCATGAAGAGGATCAAAAATCATATCTGATTCGCGCACCGATTGATGGAGTTGTTGCGAGCCTCATGTTTCAGGAAGGACAATATGTTCACTTATCCAAACCATTGGCAAGTATTCTCCCTACACACGCGGATTTGATGGCAAATCTTTATATCCCAGTCAGCCAGTTTGGTTTTTTAGCCCCACAAAATAAAGTCATCATTCGCTATGATGCATATCCTTATGCCCGTTTTGGCACATCTAAGGCCATGATTCGTGACATTGGTCGCAGTATTTTAACCGATGAAGACGAAGTGAAACCGATTAGAATCGAGCAACCTTATTATAAGGTGAGTGCCCTATTGGAAAAGCAAGTCGTTATGGCTTATGGCAAAGAAAGAAAAATTCAGCACGGCATGACGCTCACAGCGGTGATTATCGGTTCAAAAAAGAAAGTATGGCAATGGATTTTAGATCCACTGTTTAGTGTTTATGGTGGCTTAACACAATGAGTCTAAAAATAGCCACTTTATCTTTTCGTAAAAATAAAAAATTACCCTTAGTCCTTCAGGATGAGCGTGCGGAATGTGGTCATGCTTGTGTGGCTATGATTTCGCAATATTGGGGGTTAGCCCTAGATTTATACGATATTCGAACAACAAGACAAACCTCTGGTAAAGGTGTGACGTTGTTAGACATCAACCAATTATTTATTCAGTTAGGGTTTCAAACAAGAGCGCTTCGTGTTCCCTTATCAGAACTCAAATTCATCAAATGTCCTGCGATTTTGCATTGGGATTTGAACCATTTTGTGGTGTTGAAAAGCGTAAAAAAAAATCAGGTTGTGATTCATGATCCAGAGGCGGGCATCAGACACTGCAGCATGGATGAAGTATCTCAATCTTTTACAGGGGTTGTATTAGAAGTTGAAAAGACAGGTGATTTCAAAGAAATCCAAGAAAGCTATAAGCTATCGTTGTATCAAATCGTGAAAACCATTCATGGTGTTAATAAGTACGTGATTTTACTTCTTCTTATATCTCTTTCTCTTGAGATTTTAACCTTATTAAATCCTCTTTTTATGCAATATGTGACCGATGATGTGGTGGGCTTTAATGAACGGGGTAACTTGTATGTGATTGCCATCATTTTTTTATTGATTTCGTTTATTTATGCATTTACTGAATATATTCGAAGTCAAATGGTTATCTTTTTTACCAATCATCTGACACTACAATTCTCTTCAAATGTGATGCAGCATTTGTTGAAGTTACCGCTTTCTTTTTTTGAACATAGACACAAAGGGGATTTACAATCTAAATTCCAATCCATTGATCAGATCCAAAAGAAAATAAGTACGGATTTTATCAATACAGTTTTAGATGGGCTGATGATAGTCATCAACGGTACAGTCATGATGATATATAGTCCATTACTGACCTTTTTAGTGATGGGCGCACTCTTTATTTTTTTGAGCATTCGCTATCTTTCTTACCAAAGTTTAAAAGTCCACACAGAGACCTCTGTTCGGCAACATGCCAAAGCGATGAGTATTTTTTTGGAAACCCTACAAAGCATTGTTCCGATTAAATCATTTTTAAAAGAACACATGAGATTTAATACCTGGAGAAATTCCTATATTGATGGTTTAAATGCCGATATTCGCATTGCTAAAATGAGTGTGATCTATCGCGTTTTAAATCAATGGATCTTGCATATTGAACATATATTGGTGGTTTGTGTAGGGGCAACTCTGGTTTTAGCCAATCAATTCTCCTTAGGGATGCTGCTTGCTTTTCTCTCTTATCGTTTGTTACTGGTCAATAAAACATCGTCTTTGATCATGACCCTTTTTGACTATAAATTAATCTCCATTCAGCTTTCTCGTTTGAGTGATATTTTGTTTCAACATCCAGAAGAAATTGGGGGTGGCTATCACCAACGTTCACCGATACAAGGGGCCATTTCTTTGCATGCTGTTTCATTTCGATATCATCAAAATGAACCTTATATTTTCCAGAAGCGCTCTCTCAACATCAAAGCAGGGGAAAAAGTGGTTATTATCGGTCCATCTGGTTGTGGTAAGACGACTTTACTCAAGGTCATGATGGGATTATTGACAATGACGGAGGGTGATTTGTTTGTGGACAATATTCCCCTCAAAGAATTTGGCTTAAAACATTATCGAGAATTAACTGCATCAGTCATGCAAGATGATGCCTTACTATCAGGATCCATCATCGATAATATTGCATTTTTTGATGATCACATCGATTTTGAGCGCGTGCTTCAGTCAGCAACATTGGCATGTATTCATGATGACATTATGAAATTACCTATGGGATATGAAACACTGATAGGAGAAATGGGCTCCATCTTATCAGGAGGGCAAAAACAAAGAGTGTTGTTGGCTCGTGCTTTGTATAAAAAACCGAAGCTCTTGTTTTTGGATGAGGCTACAAGCCATTTGGATGTTGATAACGAAAAAAAAATCAATGTTTCCTTAAAAGCCTTGGAAATCACCCAAATTGTGATTGCTCATCGACAAGAAACCATTCAAATGGCAGATAGAATTATTGATTTGAAGGGGGTGGAATAGAACTGGTTGAAAATTTCAGCTTGAATTCGTTTAATAGGGCTGGCTATTTGCCTCACTCAAGCTAAAATTTGCGCTAAATTATCGCCTCGAAAAACTAATTGATGACACGCCCTAACTCAAAAGCATTATTTTTAATAAAATTAAAGTTTGATCCTAAACAGGATTGCTCTTTTTAAGGATATATTGCCGATTTACAAATGAAATACGTAATCCGTTTGTAAATAGGCAACTTTATATTACCTATACCCAAATACCTGAGATGGCTCCCGATACTGTGCTAGACGATAAATTCCCCTAAATTGTTCCAGCAAAGGCCATTTCTCTGCGGTAGTTCCTGGAAGGGCATCAAGTACGTTCTTAAATTCTTGAATGATATCTACAAATTTGTAATCACTATCGCTAATATAGGGAATGTAGTTATTTTTGGTGAGTATGTTTATCCCGTGAATCAATGCGGGAAATATTTTGATGCACCGTGCACTATCCATTTTGCCAAATTTCTTAATCATGCTCACGAGCATGCTACATTGATGAGCCGATAACCGATTCGCATGATAAGCCTGCTCATCTCCTAGTGCCGCAGAAAATAGGGATAACAAGTTATAACGCGCTTCTGGGTCTAAGGTGTCTGCCTCTCTCATATAAACTTTCAGGAGGTCTTCCCATTCTCTCAGTGTGATGAGATTTTTGCTGGATGGATACGTTGCTTCTGCCAATAATTTTCCAAATAAGGCTTTAAGAAAGGTGGTGAGTTGAAGCTGAATAGAGTCTTTGTCAGAACCAAAATCAATAGTTATGTGGCGATTGTTGGCTATAGTATAATCATCTTCATTTTGCTTGATGCGTATATGCTGATAAGCCGAAGCAAAATCAACCGCACAACTAATGATGCCCTCATCATTAATTGTGATGACTGCATAGATACGAGTCACTGGTTTTGAGCTAGGATTGGTTTTGTCTCCGTCATATAAATACTGTTGTAAAACAAGAGGCCAGCAAGCAAATGCGGGCTTAGGTGGATGCTCTTCTTTTATCATATAATCAGTGTGTAATTTTTCAATCAAAGCAAAGGAGTCTGACAACGGTTTTTTTTCAGGGTTTAAAAACTTGATGCCTTCGCCACATGCTCCATCGGCTGGTTTCAATAAGACCAAAGATGATGAGGAAAGAATCCTTGCCTGCCTGAGTGTTTCAATAGTCACAATATCTGTACTGGGAATATAGCCTGCTAATTCTGGATGACGTTTACAAAATAGATAAAATAAATATTTGTAGCGAAGCAAAGCACCAATTCCACGATTTGGAATCTTATTCTCAGAACCATTAAGGCTTGATTCACATGATTTTACTTTAACGCTATCTTTATCTTTTAAATCAGGTACATCAACCTCGAGAGTTAGTTCACTGTTTCTGACTGTCTTTAGAAGACGTTTGACAGGGTCTTTACCTGTTAGCTCTTTAGCACGCGCTACATAGCATTCGAACATACTTTGAATTTCTAAAACTTTTAAACCGTCGGACAAAATAAAATCTAAACCGACAAAAAATGTCTGAGTTGCCATCCTATCACCATAAAACTTAAGATTTTACATTCTGCAACTATTTTACACTAACATGGTCGGATGTATATACATATAGTTCAATTTGATTGGTAATAAGTCATTCTGATATCTGCTATAAAATCCTCACCCAGCAAGTGCTTGCCGAAGGAAAACTACTGTATACCCTATAAGAACGCTACCATCCATATCTCATTGGCGGCATAGGAGCTGGGTTTACGAGCGTTTCTGATTACAGCACCAATGTGCCATCAAATTTAACATTTACGCGGATGTATGCCGTTGGCTCAGGTTGTTGTTCAAAAAATATGATGATCACTCTCTTTTTTGTGGCTCTTTAGGGCGCAGACATATTATTATATATTTGACTAAAGCCAAATATTTATACATAATGGTGAATTAAGAAACTTTTATGTTGATCCCCGAATCCAACGTTAAGGAAACAAACATTAGATTTTTCACTGTAAACACCCAGTTTAAAGGGTTCAATCCTGTTACGCATGAAGATTATAAAGCGTTGTGTCTTGCTATTCTCGATGATGTGGAGCGCAAATCACTCATAAAATTCTTTTCAAAATACGATACCGAGCGTTATGCGAGTTTAGCTCTTTTTCCGCACGAACAACCGATTTATCATCGTATGTGTCATATTGTGGCTAGATTAAAAAAGCAGGTCGAAGGCACGGTATCCAAAGTCATGCTAGATGGGCTGGTTGCTCATATGATTCATGGAACAGCCTCTGGTCTGTCATCAGATATCCCTTTCACATTTATGCGCATTCTTTCTGGCAAATTAAATAAGTATTATTTTGGAAGTCACGAGGACTCTTTGGCGTCGCAGTTAAAGAAGTAAGAAACGGATCGATTGGCTCTACTTCCTAAGGAGATAATAGCTTGCTATAACCTAAGCCCTCATAATCCGAGACCTCTTTTACTGTATTTTCTGCCATTGATGAACAAATGGTTTCTTGCTATTTAGTATATTAAATTTTACAGTCATTATAGCTCGATGTTTCAAGGATACATTTAAATGCCCACCTATTTTGATACGATATCTTATGATGACGCAGAGGTTACTTTGGAAACATCTTTTTACGTCGTGCGTCATTTTGCGCGATATTGTATTAGAGCACTGCCGTCAGTTACACATTTTGAACACCTTGCTAGGGATCCATTGAGTCAGTCAACTTATTACTGGAGCATTCATACAGCCAAGCTTCTTCAACGTATTGCTGTAGATCAAGAGTGTCGTGATATCATTTTTCCCGGAGATAAGTTGACTACAACCGTCATTCCGCAGTAACTTTCTAAATTAATTTTTTGCACAAAACTATTGACACGTGGATCTG
>DAHWEW010000125.1:0-6238 GCA_027326225.1 Legionellaceae bacterium | reverse complement strand
CAATATCGATTTAAATTTCATTAAAAAGATACCCTTGTTTATCTTGGTTGGTATTACCGTACGAGGACTCGTCAGTGCGTTGGGTAGTTATAGTATGACTTGGGTTGCTCGCTCTGTGGTAAGAGTCCTTCGCCAGCGGGTTTTCACTCATATTACCCAATTACCCGCAGATTATTATGATGAAGCAACTTCTGGGAAACTATTGTCAAAAATCCTTTATGATGTTGAACAAGTGGCGCAAGTGAGTGCGGATGCTTTAACTGATATTGTGCAAAATACTTGTTTGGTTATTGGATTGCTAACTGTCATGATGTTGATTTGTTGGCAATTGTCATTGATGTTCTTACTCACGGTGCCGTTACTTGGAATACTCGTGAATTTTACCAACAAACGAGTACGGCGTATCAGTCACAAAATACAGAAAACGATGGGGGAGGTGACTGAAATTGCAGGGGAAGCGATTGATGGATATCAAGTCGTTCGTCTTTTTGGTGGCCAGACCTATGAAATCAATAAATTCAATCAGGCAACGGACGCTTCTTGGCAAAATGATATGAAGGTTGCCGTGACGAAAGCGATTAATGTCTCTGGCGTACAAAGTATTATTGCGTTGGGCATTGCTTTGATTATTTTTTCAGCCATTCAATTAACCGCAGTGCTGACCGTATCTGCGGGTTCCTTTCTCGCTATCATTGTTGCGATGTTGCAATTGATTAAACCCATGAAAACGCTTACCACATTGAATGCCACCATACAACGAGGATTGGCAGGTGCTGAGAGCGTATTTTCATTGCTTGATGAATCGACGGAATCAGATCGGGGTGTGAAAGCGATTAAAAAAGCACGAGGACAGATTGAGTTTCATCAAGTTTCCTTTGGCTATCGTAAGGGGGCTGAGGTTTTGCACCAGGTAAATTTTACCATCCATAGTGGAGAAACCGTTGCATTGGTAGGGCACTCAGGGAGTGGCAAGTCTACTCTGACGTCTTTGTTGCCGCGTTTTTATGAAGTGACGTTGGGTCACATCCTTCTCGATGGTATACCTATTAAAGAATTAACATTAAGCTCTCTTCGTGAACAAATAGCGTTAGTGAGTCAGCATGTGACATTATTTAATGATACTTTGGCTAATAATATTGCTTATGGTCGTTTTGATGCCAGCCGGAAAGAAATTGAGCATGCTGCAATCTTAGCTTATGCTGATGAATTCATAAAAAAATTGCCACAAGGATATGACACTCGGATTGGTGATAATGGGGTGCTTTTATCAGGTGGTCAACGCCAACGGTTGGCCATTGCGCGAGCTATTTTAAAAGATGCGCCGATTCTGATTTTAGATGAAGCGACTTCAGCACTTGATAGCGAATCGGAGCAATATATTCAACAAGCCCTTGAAAAAGTGATGAAAAATAGGACCACATTGGTGGTTGCTCATCGCTTATCTACCATCAAGCGTGCTGATAAAATCATTGTGATGCATGAGGGAAGAGTCGTTGAGCAAGGGACGCATCATGAGCTTTTAGCGACTGAAGGCCACTATGCACAACTCTATCGAGTGCAACAGCATGGGATGACGCACGAAGAGGTTTTCGTGAATGCATAAATGGAATCTCTATACGGCCCAGACAAAGTTGATTGAAAGACTATGGTATACAAGACATCCTCTGCGTTGGATCTTATTGCCCATGGCATGGATATATCGCTTCATTGTACTGGTGAGACGTTATTATTTAGAACATGTTGCTATGGTTCGGTTTCCTGTCCCGATCATAGTAGTTGGTAATTTAACAGTTGGAGGAGTTGGAAAAACGCCTTTGGTCATCGCTCTTGCAAAACAATTGAAGGCTAAGGGTGTTCGCGTTGGAATTGTCAGCCGTGGATATGGTGCAAAAGTAGGTCGTATGCCTGTTGAAGTCTTTGCTGATTCTGATGCGACTGTGATGGGTGATGAACCCTTATTGTTGGCTAAAAAAACGGCGTGTCCGGTGGTCATTGCTCCTAAAAGGGTTCGCGCGGTACAGTATTTGCTGGAAAAATATCAAAGCCAGGTGATTATCAGCGATGATGGTCTACAGCATTATGCCATGGGACGATCAGTCGAAATTGTGGTGATTGATGGTATGAGAGGGTTAGGAAATGGACATTTTTTACCCGCGGGTCCTTTGCGAGAGGGGATAAGCCGTCTCAAACAAGTTGACTTTATTGTGGTTAATGGACATTGTCCTAAAGAGTCGGCTTTTGGAAAAATATTGCATGCATGTGATGATCCACGGGTTTATCATATGGATTTTTTACCCGGGGACATCACCGGATTGTTACATGGTCAATCTTTTGAGAGGGTTGAAGAGAATGCAACGATTGCGGCTGTTGCGGGCATTGGGCATCCTGAACGGTTTTTTGCAATGCTTAAAGGGCTTAATATCGATTTTAAACCCTATCCTTTTCAGGACCATCATCCATTTAGCCCCAAGGATTTGCATTTCAAAGAAACGATGATATTGATGACAGAAAAAGATGCTGTAAAATGTCAGTCTTTTGCCACGAATAGCATGTATGTTCTACCTATCAATGCTGTAGTAGAGGACACATTTTGGGATGCTCTATGGTCACACAAACAATTAGGTTTGGGTCTTTTTAAGAATACAAGGTCATGTAAAAATGAGTCATATTCACTGCTATAAACGACTACTTTGCTTCCTTTTTTTCGTCAGCGGCATGAGTGTTGCTGCTTCTTTAGAAAATGAAATTGGATTTACCCCTTGTGATTCTACCCATGCCAATTGGGTATTTTCAGGTGTGGTCACCAATGAAAGTGGGGAGAATTATGGTTATTTTTTCCAGATGCAGCGCGATAAAGATCAGTTTCATACCATTTCTGCCCTTTTTGACAGTCAAACCAGACAGGTCTTTTTAGAAGATGAGAGTCATGCACAAATCCATGAGTCAACCACGCCTTATAATTGGCATATTGGTCATTCTTTTCTAAGATTTAATCCCATCAATAACAGTTGGATCTTTGGTTTTAAAACAGATGATAAAAAAGGGTTTAATTTTAAAGTGGATTTGTTAAAGCGCACAGATAAGAAGATTCCAAAGGCTCAAGATCTGAGCCCGGGTATTACTTTTCTCATTAATCAAACAGGTCATTTGAATGGCCATATTCAAGTCGGCAATGAGAGCAAAGAACAATTTGTGACGGCTAAAAATGCCTGGTTTAGACAAGTTTGGTTGGCAGAAAATCAACATAAAAGTTATCCATTGTCGGGTGTTTTATGTCGTTTCAATGATGGTAGTGGATTTTATGCCATGAATATGAAGACCAGGGATGCACTGAAAGGGGCGATAGCAGGGTGGTGTGATGAAGAAGGTGAGGCAAGTGCGATGTCACAATTTATTCATGTGAAAGAAGATCCCAAAGGCCCTTGGCATATCCAAGTTGCATCTCCCCATTTGCATTTGGTTCTTTCTGATTACCTTAAAAAGGATTCAGTCATTGCTGGATTTGTAGCTAAAGGGAAGTTACCCGGATTTTGTATGCTGAGCAAAGAAGAAATTATGTAGTGACCTTAATGAGCATACCCGCTTGTGGATGATCAAGATAATACACAATCCCAGGTTTTAAACGCATGTTTTCTTTAAAAACAAAAGCAATGTCTTGATGATTGGGTGCTTTAAAGAGGAGTTCAGTGTCGAATAAATAATAATTGCTCTTTCGAATCCTTAAAGTTCCTTCTACATGCCAGCTACTGCTGTTGGGTTCAGACAATGACACCGATTTTTGATTATTCGCGGGTTGCAACCAAGTGTAATGAAAAAGCACATGATATTGAGGTTTATGGTTCAACAGGAAGAGTTCGTTACGAAGTGCTGATTGTGATTTCGGCAGGATCCGATAAGGTGATTTTTTATCACTTTCCGTATATTGTAAAGGAATAGCTTGTTCCATACCAGGGACTAGAAGAGGTGCGAAGGGATCTTCGGTGAGAGAGCTCGATTGGTTGATGTGGGTAAAAACAATGAGGTCTATTTGATACAAATGGGTGCTTGGAGTGGCGTTGGAATAACAAGACCAAATCAATAAGCAAGTTGTTGTGAATAGTCGTAACATAATCTATTGATAAAGAAAATCGTCATCGCGCGGAGCATAAATGACAGGGATTGCTGAAGTCAAGCACTTAAGTGTTGGTTTGCAAACAGCGGATGGCCGTACCTTGATGGCTGTTGATGATGTCAGTTTTGATTTAAGGTTAAGTGAAACCCTTGTTTTGCTTGGAGAGTCAGGATGCGGTAAGTCATTAACCTCTCATGCTTTGATGAGACTTTTGCCAAACAACAGTATGTATGGCAATCGAAGCGCTGTTTATTTTAGAGAGACAGATCTGTTAGAAATACCTGAACATTTGATGCGATTATTACGGGGAAAACGGATCGCTATGATCTTTCAAGAACCCATGACGGCCTTAAATCCAGTGCTCACCATAGGTCAACAGCTTGCTGAAGCATTGTCTTCTAGGGACAAAAAGAGACAAGATCCACCTCATCTTCAACAAATGATTCAGTTGCTAAAAGAAGTTGAAATCACAGAGCCCGAACTTCGCTTGCGGCAATATCCTCATCAATTATCAGGAGGGCAAAAACAACGCATTGTGATTGCCATGGCGCTGGCTCATCATCCTGAACTATTGATAGCTGATGAGCCAACCACGGCTCTGGATGTGACGACACAAGCGCAAATTTTAACGCTACTCAAAAAATTACAAAACCAATACCAAATGAGTCTCTTGTTGATTACTCATGATTTAGGTGTGGTTTATAAAATGGCTGATACTGTGTGCGTGATGTATGCGGGCCAAATCGTTGAGTCAGCACCTGCTTCTCTTTTTTTAAATCAACCTCTTCATCCATATGGCCACCAGCTATTCCACGCTCTGCCGTCTTTTAGCAAGAGAAATCAGCATTTACCGACCTTGGTAGGTACTGTACCAGGACTCGATAGCATACCTTCAGGGTGTCGCTTTCATCCCCGTTGTCCTTATGCTTTTGAACCTTGTCAAACCATAGTTCCAGAGTTACAAGAGGTAGGACATGGGCGAGTTGTGAGTTGCCATCTATACCCAAAATATAGCACGCTGCCGTCAAAGCCCCATGTTTCAATTGATTGGGCGATAAAACCAGATTTGACAGAGACGATATTAGCAGTGACTCATCTTTCGGTCTATTTTAAAACAGGGCGATCTTTTGGATATAAGAGCAAGAACATTTGTAAGGCAGTGGATGATTTGTCTTTTACATTAAAAAAAGGAAGAACTTTGGCTTTGGTTGGGGAATCAGGATGTGGCAAAACAACGGTTTGCCGTTCCTTGCTTCGGTTACAACCGATTACGTCTGGAGAAATTCTTTTTCAGGGCTCAAATATTTCCTCGCTTCGCGGCCAAGGGCTTTCTGATTTTCGAAAAAAAGTACAAATTATTTTTCAAGATCCTTATTCATCAATGAATCCCAGAATGACTGTGGATGAGATTCTGGCTGAAGGATTGCAGGCACAAGGGGTTCGTAGGCATCAGATCCGTTTAAGGCAGTATGAGTTATTAGAACAAGTGAATTTATCACGTCAGAGCTTGAAACGATATCCTCATCAATTTTCAGGAGGACAAAGACAACGTATTTGTATTGCAAGAGCCCTCGCGACCCGTCCAGAATTGCTCATTTGTGATGAGCCTACCAGTGCTCTTGATATGTCTGTTCAAGCACAAATTCTTAATCTTCTGAAGTCATTACAACAAGAATTTGGTCTGTCTTACTTATTCATTACTCACAACATGGGTGTTGTATCTTATATGGCTGATGATGTCTTGGTGATGCGTTATGGAAAAATGGTAGAAGAAGGATCATGTGAGGAGATTTTTAAGACCCCAAAACACGATTATACTTGTCAACTGTTGAGAAGCCAATTAATGTAAATGGAGAGCTCAATTTAGGTGCACGACGATTACAATAAAACGGATTCATATCATCCCTAAGGGAGTGAATAAATGTTAAAGCTCTTTTTATCAAAATTTGTCATTCTCTTCGTTGGTATCTTCTGTCAGCTGGTTCAGGCTGGAAGTGGATTGTTATTTAATGTCACGGCGTCTGGAACACCTGCTACATACAATATCACAATATGTCTTAATGCAGATGGTCCTTTGAGCTGTCAAAATGCGGATGTTACGGCATTGAATTTGAGCATATTGACCAC
>DAHWEW010000124.1:0-6245 GCA_027326225.1 Legionellaceae bacterium | reverse complement strand
ACATCTCGTACATAAATAACCTGATTTGGAGTGGTTTTAACGGGCAAGCTATTGAACTCTTCAGCCTTCTCTGGGCTATTGTTGAGCTTAACGATATATTCATAAGGACCAATCTTTTGCGTTCCTGCTGGAATAATTGGGCTTTGCATATTCACTGCTTGATTTACAACTTGCGGAGATACACCATAGGTTTGCATCGCCTTTGTATTCAAATCGATATCAATTTGCCGTACTTTTCCCCCATAAGGATAAGGCAATGCCGCTCCTTCAATCGTGGCAAGTTGCGTACGGATAAAATTATTGCCTAAATCATTTAATTTTTGTTCAGGTAGTGTTGGGCTGGATAGGATCAGCTGTAACACAGGTACAGTGGATGCATCATAACTTAAGATCAAAGGTGGAGTTGTACCTGGAGGTAACTGTCTCAACATCGTTTGTGAGATAGCCGTCACCTCACTTAAAGCCATAGCAATATCAACATTCGGCTGAAAAAATAACTTGATGACATTTATCCCAATCAGTGATTCAGATTCAATATGCTCAATGTTGTTTACCGTAGTGGTAACTGCGCGTTCAAAAATACTGGTAATTCTGTTCGCCATTTCCTCAGGAGGCAACCCGTTATAAGTCCACACCACACTCACAACAGGAATATCGATGGAAGGAAAAATATCTGTTGGGGTCCGTAAAATAGAAAGAGTGCCAATGATCAACAAGACCAAGGCTAAAACAACAAATGTATAGGGTCTAGATAGGGCTATTCGTACAAGCCACATAAATGCCTTCCATAGCAAAATGAGAGGCTGTCGCTCTCAAGAATTTATTTCGTAACGTATCAATAACTCGAGAAAGTCCGTCATCCCGAACAGAGTGAGGGATCTCTGAACCAGGCACAGGCCTACTTCCAGGAGCTCCCTCACTCTGTTCGGGATGACGTTTCTCGGGGTTTTTGATAGGTTACATTATTTCAGTCACCTTCAGCCAATTTTTCAAACCGCAGGCTTATTTTCTAAATACGGAGGTAATGCCTCAGTGTTTCGTTAAACTAACGTCTCATGAACTTCTAAAAACTGAGCTTCAGTCAATAATTTATGTAACACCTGCGCCGTTCGATAGATCTGCTCTTCTGTGTGTAAGCAATTTACAAAAAAACGCACTCTGGCTAATCCTTTTTCAACAGCAGGAGACAAAATAGGCATAGCAAAAATAGAGTGCTCTTTTAACTGCTGACTCAATCGTAAAGCCTTGAGATCATCTCCCACAATGACAGAAACAATAGGTGTGTCTTTGCTAAGCCCCGTGTTAATACCCCGCTCCTGCAACAACGATACTAACAAGTGTGCACGCGCATGCATCACTTGAAGACGCCAAGGTTCTTTTTTAAGTTGCCTGATAGCTGCTAATGCCGCAGCAGCATTGGCTGGCGTCATACCTACAGAATAAACAAAACCACTGGAAAAATATTTCAAATTGTCTATCAAAGCTTGATCGCCTGCAATATACCCACCACAACTCGCAAACGATTTACTGAGCGTTCCCATCCATATATCCACTTCTTTGGCATCAAGATTAAAATGCTCGCGTATCCCTCCTCCATGTTTTCCTAGAACACCAATCGAGTGCGCTTCATCAATCATCAAAAAAGCAAAATGGCGTTTTTTGATGTCAATCAATCTGGGAACATCAGGGATATCACCATCCATGCTGTAGATTCCCTCAGTCACAACCAGTGCTCTGTCATAATCAGCGCGGTGATTCGTCAAAATGGCATCTAGCTCTTCATACTGATTATGACGAAAGACCAGTTTTGTTGCCCCTGAAAACATCACACCTTGAGTGATGCTATTATGACAAAGCGAATCATAGACAATTAAATCTCTAGGACCAAATAAATGGGTGATAACTGCTATATTGGTCGCATAACCAGACACAAAAACCAATGCTGCTTCTGTCCCTATCAAGTCGGCAATTTCTTTTTCCAAAACCGTATGCACTGGCTTTTCACCTGACACAATACGACTTGCAGAAACAGATGTTCCGTATGCTTTAATGGCGGCAATCACCGCTTCATTGACCTCTGTGGAACCGGATAAACCTAAGTAGTTGTATCCTGAAAAATGGATATACTCTTTATTATCAATATGGGTAACATTCTTTGAAACCCCTTCATGGACACTAAAATACAAATGATGAATATCCTCATCAGAAAAATGTTTCTGTATTTTTTTCAATTCAATATACTGATCAAACTTATTAAATTTGAGCCTATCAACAAGTGTGTTCTCTTGACTTTCTTGATGTAGATCACGCATTTGATTAGATGTGTTGTGTTGTTGTTCCAGAAGCAAAGGTGGCAAAGAATCTTTCACAAAAGGATCTTGTTCTTTTGATGCCACTTTCTGAGGCAGTCCATCCTCCATACCAAATCTATCTTTCAGTTCCTTGACCGATATTTTTGTAAGCACTGAAATCGGAGTAATCTCTTGCGTGGAAATACTGATAACAGATTGTATTTCAGCCGATTGCAAGGAATCCATGCCAAGAGACGTCAACGTAGCGTTCAAAGGAACTTTGGCTAAATCTATTTTTAGAATCTGACCAATTTTGGTCATCACACCTGTTTTTTCAAGGGTGGTTTTATGATCTTTTTCATGTACTCGGTATACCACATTAACAACATGATCTGAAAGAAGGCAAGATTCCAGGTAATGGATACAAGAATCAATGGATTGAAGATCCGTCCCTAGAAGTGTCAAAATATCAGCAATACGACTTTGCTTGGCAACAAAACCCACATTGCCTACTGCGCCCCATTCTATCGCTAGAGCAGGTTTTCCTGCTTTCCTCCTGTCATAGCACACTTGCTCAAGATAGTTATTTGCAAAAGCATAATTGGTCTGTCCAGGATTTCCATGTACAGCTATCGATGAAAACACAACAAACTCTGAAATCGGGTGTTCTCGGGTGAGTGCATCTAAATGAGCGGTTATTTTCACTTTACAATGGATGGTCTCTTCCCATTTTTCTTTATTCATACCCTCATAGTAAGTATCATTCAACACCAACGCCAAGTTATATATCCCTGTTAAAGGGGGACAAGTTTTGATGAATGATTGCGCTTCTTCAAAGGAAGTGAGATCGGCCGTTGAGGTTTCAACCGTTATATCATCATATTTGGCGTGTAATTGCTGTAAAAATAATTTTTGCTCTCCGCTCTTCACACCTTTTCGACTCAACAAAATAAGATGCGTAGCTCCTCTTTTGACTAACCATTCCGCAAGAACCATACCAAACCCACCTAATCCACCGACGATCAGATGTGTCCCCTTGGTGTAAAATCGGTTCGTTATTGTTTCTGGTAAAACTGATGTCATATCCAACAATACCTTGCCCACATGTTTGCCTGTCCCAATATAGCGAAAGGCTTCAGGTATTTGTGTCCAATGAAAAATAGTACTCGTCAAAGGCCTGACCACGCCACGTCTTAATCCATCCTCTAACAATAATGAAATTCTGTCTTTGATGGATTTTTCAGCCAATACTTGATCGAGATCTAGGCCGCAAATAGTCACATTTGGTAATAGACACTTCATCCCTAATGGCGTATTTTGCATCAAATCATATTTACCAATTTCAATAAACGTTCCATGTTGCGCTAAGCAGCGTAAGCTTGCTTGCAATTTATCGTCCGCTAAAGAGTTTAAAATGATATCAACGCCTCGTCCTTTTGTTGCCTCCATGATGTGTTGTTCAAATTGAATTGTGCGTGAATCAAAAATATGAGCGTCATCCAGGTCACTGAATATGGATTTCAAATACTCGCGTTTACTTTCATGACATGTGGTAAAAATTTCACAGCCTATATCGTTAGCCACTCTAATGGCTGCTTGTCCTACCGCACCACTGCCTGCGTGGATAAGAATTTTATGATCTTTACGAACATGAGCTCTTTCAAATAAGGCATAATACACAGTCAGATAAGCGACAGGGATACTTGCAGCTTCGCTCAAGTCGATTCCTTCAGGAATCGTCCAAAACATATCGGTTTCTACCTGATTCGAAAATACATCTAACCCTAAGCCCATCACAGGTTTGCCATTACAAAATCCTGAAAACTCTAAGCCTAAGCCACAACCGTCTCGTGAAAATCCAAGATAAGCATCTTTATTAATCTTCCCGCTGGCCAGTAAGACATCCCTAAAATTGATAGCCGCAAAAGACACTTGGCAAGTTTGACCGATACGAGGTTTGTTCTTTACAAACTGAACACTGTCAAAGTTTCCTACTTCTCCAAATTCCAGATGATAGGCATCCTGCTCTGGTCTCTTCAAGAAAGAAAGGTGGTTTGGTGTATAACAATAGGTAGCTAGTCTATCGTTTATCACCACATTAGTTACCAATTCAGCTTCTTTGACTCTGTGAAGAAACGGTTCTATCGAAGGCGCACAAAAACTTAAAGAACGCTTTCCTTCACGCGTGATGGTTCTTGCAAATCCAGCCATTCCGCCAGGCTCATTGGCATAAAAAATGAAAGGACCAGAAGCGCTCTTGATAGACGTCGCCAGCTTTTCATCATAATGAATGGTTGGCGCATCCAGTATCTCATAGGCTTGCCCAAATGGTTTACGAACTAAAAAGGTCGTCAGGATTTCCTCTTCATCAGTCAGATAACTAATGAGGTTAAAATGAGCGGCTTTCAATAAGGATTGCCAATGACTCAAAGAAGTCCATAAACCGTACTCACGTTCATCTTGATAGTTCCAACTGGTGATATCCATGCCAAATAAGGGTAGACACAAGGGCGAGGTGAATTCTATTAATAATAAAAATCCGCCTGGTTTCATCGCATCATAGATACGCTCTAATGCTTTTTGTAAGTTCTTAGTGACATGCAAAGCATTTGAAGCCACAACCAGGTTTGCTTTATTCATTAATAACAACAGATCGGGTGTGAATGTCTCTTCAATATCATAAGCATGAAATGAGATATCCAAATGAGTGGATATCTCATCATAGATCATGCGGTTTCCACTCAGATCAGTACATGTAATGGTGTCTTGTGGTTGTAAACAATGACTGACTTGTTTGATAAAACCACCCGTACCCGTCCCTATCTCAAATAAATGAATATGTTGATTTGAATTTTCCCGAACCACACTTAACAATTTGGCAAGGTATGTGAGATCATACATAAAGTCCTTATCATAAATAGCGGAATAATGAGGGCTTTCTGCCAGGGTACTGATTGGATTTTTGATAAAAATATCGTATTGATTGTATACTTCCTCGATGATTTTTGGAAAGAATGCATTCGGGAATTGAAACAAAGGTTCACTGTCTACATTGACCTGATAAGACTTCAAAATCTCTTTGATTTTTAGATGATGAGGTTCTTCAAGGTTCTTTTGATGCGATTTGAATTGCTGAATAGCATAATCCTGGATATTTTTTAAATATTTTGACCTATCCGATGAAACTTCATTTTTATCTAAATAGAGATACTCTTCCTTTTGGAAAACAATAGATTCACTTTCCTTCTTTCGCAAAGCTTGGGTAGTTTCTAGTCCCGCAATAGAAACGCCTCCACATTGAATGACATTCATATGCGCATTAAAACCTGCAAAATCAGCGCGTTCTTTAGAGAGCTCAATGTGACGAATCAACGTTGGGAGACGTAAATCAGGCGTTTTTTTATGGAGTAAACTGATTTGTAACAAGCCATCTAAAAAGCTTATCCACTCGTTGAACCTGACTTTTGCATATAGATAAGCAGGATCATCAGGAACATAAACGGTATCGATGATTTGAAAATAATCTTCGTAACCATAGCCTTCATGATGACAAAACCGATAAAACGTATCCTTGTCTATCGACTCCTCTGGCAATTTTTCTGGAATGGATACTAAAGGACTTGTTTGATCTTTATGGCCTAGTGACGCTTCAGCAATCAATTCTTCATTAAAGAGTATTTCACAATGACCGCTTGGAGATAATATGACTTCCAAACGGAGATGAGTCCCAATCAAAGGGACACTTCTTAAGATTTTAAAATCATCTAAGGTCACCACAGGAACGCTATGGTTTCTCAAATAACTTTGCCAAAAAAGATACACATATCCCATCGCTGGAAATATGGGTTTTTGATTGATCTGATGCCCTAACAAATACGCATCCTTTTGCTTTAAATCAAATACAAATACTTGCTTAAACGCTTTTGCTTTATCTTGGTCTCGTGGGATAGGAAA
>DAHWEW010000123.1:0-6284 GCA_027326225.1 Legionellaceae bacterium | reverse complement strand
CCAATCACTTGAGCCCTGGAAGAGAGACCCGCCAACTTCGCAAATTCATCGTTGCACCCCAAATACACACTATTTTTATCTTTCCAATAAAAAAATCCAGGCGCATATTTGATGACATTCTCTAATTCTATCTGCAGGTTTTCTAGTTGCTTATCCGTTGGTATTGCCTTCTTCCCAATGATAAAAATAAAATCCAATGTGTTGTGTGTGTAACAGGGTACAATTTCCCATACGATTTTAATTGTCCTATCGGTATTGAGTACGTATGTCGTGTTTTTTGCTTTTTTGACTGGAATATCTAATGCAATAAAGGGTTGAGTGGAATATCTGTCGAATAATTCACCTATGTTTTGCTGACAAACCACACTCTTTTTCCAATTTAAGATTTTTTCAGCTTGGGGATTTAAGTCGCAAAGAGTCAAGTCAGAAGATAAAATAATGAATAAGTTATCAGAGTGCTGGAAACACAATTTCCAAAGATGCTTGTAATCAGTCTCCATATTGATCCGATTCAGGCTAGAGTAGGTCCACAAAACGTTAGATGGCAGGAGTCTGCAACTTTTCTTGGTCGAAGTCAATCATGTGATAGAATGTGTCATTAGCGTTCGAAATAAAAACAGAATGCACTTGCATAATTGCTCAATACTGAACATAATATGCGCAGAAAAATTAGCTATGTGCCTGGAAATGCCTATTCAGGTAAGCTTTTACGGAGTTAGAAAAAAGGAGCTGTTGTCGAACTGATTTCGACAGCCATGCATCTGCTTTACTAATTTCGAAAATCATCACTCAATTTTCAACAAAGAGGTTTAAATTTAGAATTGATCTATCCAGGCATAACAGTCAATGATTTCTAAATTTTATTTATTTGAACGCTCTTTTGTAGGGTTGTTCAAACTCCAATATAAATGGGGACTAAACTTATGAGTAATGACGCTGATAGTAAGAAAACTGCAGAAGATCTGATTAAATGGATCCGGCATTATGCTGCTACCAGTCTTGATTCTTATCACATTGATAAAAATCAGTCTTTCCCCCCTCATGTGCTTCTAGACTTTGGCAATCAAGGTTTTTTTGGCATGCATATTTCCCGCGAATATGGTGGTTTGGATTTAAACACAACCGATATTCTCACTGTTATTGAACAAATTGCAGCCATTGATCTGACTTTAACAACCCTAGTAATAGAAAGCATTCAAGGCGCACACACTTTAGAAAAATATGCCTCAAACAGCATGAAGGCCAAATATCTTCATATGCTTGCAACGGGCCGAATTTTTACCGCAGGTGCTATGACTGAAACAGAGGCAGGCTCTAATCCTCGCGTCATGCAATCTGTGGCCATTCCAGATGATGAAGGCGGGTGGTTATTAAAGGGAACAAAACGTTGGGTAGGCATGGGAGGCTCTGCGGCTCTCATAGCGATTTATGTGCAACAACTGGACCATCACAATAATTGGCAAGGGATGAGCGGCTTTCTTGTTCCACAAGGCACTCCTGGTCTCCATATAGGTGCTGAATCTCCAACCATGGGGCTCAGAGGTTTTGCAAAAAATACCATTCACATGGATAACATCAAAGTTTCTCATGAGCATTTGTTGGGAAAATCTGGCGATGGGATGGAAATAGCGCAAGATAACATCATGTATATTAGGCTGTGTCTTGCAGCGGCAAGCCTTGGTGCGATGAAACGCTCAGTGCAATTAATGTCTCGATATGCAGAAAATCGTTTGATTGCCACAGGACCCTTACTTGAAAATCCAATCACCTTGATTCGCTTGAGTGAAATGACTGCAATCATCGAAGCTTTGGATCACTTTATTTATTTTGTTTCCAGTCTTTATGACAAAGACCCTGCTTTGATCCCAGAAGAAGTCTATATGATTGCGAAAACGATAAGTTCCGAATATTTGGGTTGGATGACTGATCTCTTAGTCCAAACATTAGGAGCAAGAGGCTATGAAGAAGCAAGCGGCGTATCCCAACTCTTTCGTGATGCCCGAGTATTTAGAATTTTTGAAGGCCCCACTGAAGCGCTCAATATGTATGTAGGATCGAAACTTCTTGAAAAAAATTCCGATATTGAGCATTTTTTCTGCCATACTTTAAATCAAAAGACACTTTTCAATGAAATCAAATTTGCAATAGATACCGTAAAAGAACACTGCCAATCTCACAAGAAAGCATTATTTGCCGAACCTTTTTCAGTGAATTATTGGACCCAAGCTTTGGTCGGTGAAATCATCTCTTATGGACTCATACTGGCTACAATAGAATCCGGTTTATCAAAAAAACCATCGCAGCATTTAAAGCGTTCTTCTCTTTGGCTTAGAAACAAATTTGATGAAGCTGTACAAAAAGGGTTATCCTTTTCGATGCCTGAGAAAATGCTATTATCTTCGACAGAACTCAAGCAAATCAGCTTTAACTATACAAAGACCATCGGCGATGTTGAGCAACATAGAAAAACACAAGAGGTATTGTTTGATCGCTTGCTGAAATGTCATCCCAAACCTAAAGAGGCCTCTCTTCCAACAGCGACTGAAGATTCAATCAATGCTTACGCTACTATGTTAGCTCAGAAGCCCTTAGTCGCAACCGAATCTTGTCGACAAAAGCTTCTCTATGACTGGAATAACGTTGGCAAAGGAAAGCCATTTCCCGATATTTTTGTTCATCAACTTTTTGAAGAGCAAGCAAGGAAGAACCCAGAAGAAATTGCGGTTGTTTTTCAAGACAGACAGCTGACTTATGCCGAATTAAATCATCAAGCAAATCGTGTCGCCTATCGGTTAAAAAAAGAAGGGGTTAGAGAAAACACATTAATCGCACTCTACATTGAACGTTCTATTGAAATGATCATTGGACTTTTAGGGATATTAAAAGCTGGAGGCGCTTATTTACCACTAGACTACAATTATCCCACTGAAAGCTTAACATTCATGTTTGAGGATTCTGGTGCAGAGTTGATATTAGCCCAAAGAAAATCCTCTCATTCGATGCCTTTTGATTCAAAAAATATCATGATGATTGACGATATTTTGGCAGAATCAACGCCTATTTTAGATGTCAATGAAATCAATCATACCAGTACCGATAACCTCGCATATGTGATTTATACCTCAGGTTCAACGGGACATCCTAAAGGGGTTATGCTACAGCATAAATCCCTAACCAATCTAATCCTTTGGCACAAAGAGAACATTCAAGAAAAACGAACTGTTTTACAATTTACCACATTGAATTTTGATATGAGTTTTCTTGAAATATTTTCTGCATTGAGCACTGGTGGAACGCTTGTTCTCATTAGAGAATCAGATCGCTTAGAGCTCTCTACCTTTTCACATATTATAAAAACGCATCAGGTACAGCAGCTCATCACATCAGTTCATTTCTTGAAAAATATGGCTGAATATAATTTAGATTTGGATGGTTTTCATAGTTTGCAAGAAATCATTGTCGCTGGCGAGCAGATCATCATCACCCCTGCCATTTTATCCCTTTTTAATCATCTGAAAACCTGCAAACTGCTTAACTATTATGGTCCGTGTGAAACACATGTTGTGACCGCTTATGAATTTCCTGAAAACACCGCTGATTGGCCTGAGTTACCTCCCATTGGTCGTGTGATTGCCAATACAAAAATACTTGTTTTAAATGAAGAAAAAGAGCTCGTACCCATAGGCACTCCTGGTGAAATCTACATTGGAGGAGTCTCTTTAGCTTCTGGATATGTGAATCGCACTGATCTCACTCAAGAAAAATTCATCTCTGATCCTTGGAGTGAGAAACCCCACGCTCGTTTGTATCGTACGGGTGATATTGGGAAGTATCTACCCGATGGAAATCTTGTCTTTCTAGGTAGAAAAGATGCTCAGATCAAAATTCGAGGATTTATGGTCGAACCACAAGAAGTAGAATCTCAGTTGATGAAACACCCAAGCATCAAAGAAGCCATTGTCATCGCTAAAACCAGCCTTTCAAAAGACAAATATTTAGAGGCTTTTATATCCATTCAAGATCAAGAATCAGATGATTTGATTCATAGTATCTATACTTTTTTGCAAAAAAATCTCCCCACCCATATGATTCCTGCAGCGGTTCATATCATAGACAAAATGCCCTTGACTGGTAGTGGCAAAATAAATCGCTTAGCTTTAGAAAAATTTACGCCTTCGATAACCCATCCCATGAATAGCATCATTGAACCTAGAACCCATACTGAAAAGATAGTCGTTGATATCATTCGAGATTTTTTTAATATTCACATTGGAACCAATAGCAGCTTTACTTCCATAGGTGGAAATTCCTTATTAGCCATGCAAATTGTTTCGAAGTTACGCGACACATTTTCAATAGAGTTACCCGCACATAGTATTCTTTCAGATCCGTCCATTCGTGCTATCGCCAAACGCATTGATTCATTGATTTCATCATCATAATTTGTTCAATTTGTTTTTATTATCAATAAAACCAGTCTTAAATTGTTCTAAATTATAAGAAATTGTGCTAAAATGTGCCATTTAAACACCCGGAGCACACATATTGAGCTTTTTAAATCGACTATTAGGCGGTATGATTAATACATTAGTACTGTTACCCATTGTATTACTGAGCATCGCATTCACACCTTTTCTTTTTATAGATAGGCTCATCCAAGGCAGAATATACGCAGCAATTGCCGAGCTCTTTTATATCCCTTTTAAGATGCTTTTGTTATTGATATCACAACCCATGCTTTCTTTTGACTTGGGTTATAAACAGGGTCTGGTGGGACTTATACTCTCCTTTCCTCAAAAACTTACTCACTTTTTTACTCATGTCATTTTCACGAATTCTGATTATTTTTTATCTGCAATCCCTGGAACTTCTTATTACCTCAATCATTTCGAAGGGGGTTTCTTTGGTGCAATCATACGAAAACTCATCATATTTCTATTTCCAAGCGAACAGTTTGCAAACTACGAAACTCATGATGAAAATCCTCATAATCCCATACACGGCTACGAAAAAAATGCAGTTTTTCAAGTGCTTCATAAAACATACGGTCCAGCAATAGTGGGCAATGAACAAAACCTAGTTGATGAGATCAATCAATACATCGATGCGCTCATCAATGAAACAGCCCATGATAAAGAGGCGCAAAATAGGCTTCTGATAGCCAAGCGTTGTATTCACCACTTCCAAGAAGCAAAAGACCTTATTGCAGTAGACTTAGACAACAATCAATCCGCATTAAATACTTTATTGTTGGTATGGACTGCTATCAATAATGAATCTAAAAACCCTTCCGAAGATAAAAAAGTGTTGGTGTCTTACCTTATCCAAATTCAACATGGTCCTCTCCCAATCACGTCTATTGAAGATACCGAAGAGGTAAATGACGAACCTGAGTGCCCTACTGGAGCGATTGGGTTATTATTTGATTCTCTCAAAGCAACGCTCAAAAACCCAGATTATGAGATAGCTCCCATGCCTGCAGATGGGTACATGCGCATGAAGGCTTTACTGACCGCTAAAATGGACCAAAATTACAATATGCATCGTAATATCATTAAAAATCCAACTCAAACTGACATTGAAAAATTTACAAAAGATCAGAAACGCCCTATGAACGCCTATGCCCACTTTTTGCAACATACTCCTCAAGGTCAAAAGCTATTTGGATATCAATTGGACGAAGAAACGTTGAATGCTACCGTTGATGCGACTGTGGATGCTTGGACAAGTCATCCCATGGTTTAAACTTTCACTTCACCTTAAGGTTATCTTGATATCTATCAACATCGATATTTTATCAAATTTCTTACTAACCGTGCCATATATCTCACATTGAGCTACCCCTAATTTAAAAAGATGATTTTTTTCAGGATAAAAAAGGATTAATCTACTGAATTTTGGGATAAATACAGTGGATATGGATATTAAACGCCTAGATCATTTGGGCATTGTTGCAGGTGTCATAAAAGATTTAGGTCTTGTGAAAGCGATAGATAAGCGCCTACAAAAAGATATGCAAGACCAAGAAAACATTACGCCCGGCGAAGCTATCGCTGGGATGATTATCAACGGTCTTGGGTTCTCAGATAGGCCGCTAAGTTTAACGCCCCAGTTTTTTGAAACGAAAGCATTGGAGGCCCTTTTTCGCCCAGGAGTATTAGCCTCTGATTTTAATCGGCATAAATTGGGAAAGTCACTTGAACAAGCTCATGCCTATGGCTGTGAGCGATTGTTTTTTGAACTATCGTCTGAGAGTTGTTTGCAAGAAGGAATAGACTTAGCGT
>DAHWEW010000122.1:0-6313 GCA_027326225.1 Legionellaceae bacterium | reverse complement strand
ATACACTTCGATCACGAATCACTTCTGCAATGGCTGCCAAAGATATTTTTCTGACATGACAGAGCACAAACAGGTGATACAACAGATCAACCACTTCACCCTTAAGCTTTTCATCAGTTTCAACAACCGCAGCCAATGCCACTTCTACGCCTTCCTCACCTATTTTTTGGGCAATTCTTGGCACACCTTCTGCGAGAAGCTTTTGAGTGTAGCTGTTTTCCATAGATCCCTTTGCTCGCTCTACTATCACGTGAGGTAAATACCCTAACCAAAAAAGAGGTGGAAGAAATGCGTCTTTAAAGCAACTGGTTGTACCAAAATGACAAGTAGGTCCATCATTACTTGCAAAGATGAGGAGTGCATCTTGATCACAGTCCAATGACATACTGATAAACTTTAAGGTATGGCCTGAGGTTTCGCCCTTAGTCCAGAGGCGTTTTTTGCTGCGGCTATAAAAGGTGACCAACTGCAACTCATAAGTCAGGCGAACGGCCTCGATATTCATATACCCAATCATCAAAACCTGCATACTCTTTACATCTTGCACACAAGCAGGGATCAATCCATCGGTGGGATTAAATTTGATGGCATCAATATCAATCATTGTCTGACTCCTATGAACGCAGCTTGTAAACTCTTTTTCAAGTCAGCGATTTCAATCCATTTCTTATGAAAAACACTAGCAGCTAAAGCTCCACTCACTTCTGTTTGTTGAAACAGATCAATAAAATCCTTTGTAGAGCCTGCGCCTCCTGAAGCAATCACTGGAACTGAAAGTGTCAGAGCTAGCGCTCTTAATTGCTTGATATCATAACCAAGACGGCTTCCATCTTGATTCATACAATTGATGACAAGCTCACCAGCCCCTCGTGATACAGCCTCAATCGCCCAATCCAACGTTTGCCAACCAGCATCACGTGCTGTGTGTGGTGATCCCGTGTATTGACGAACTCGATAGATACCATCTTGTAAAAGACTATCAATCCCCACGACAATCGCTTGACTACCAAAGCGTTTTGCCAGATCTGTAATCAGTGAGGGATCCGCTAAAGCTGGAGAGTTTATTGAAATTTTATCAGCGCCAGCGGCAAAAATATCTTCTGCATCTTGGATACTCCGTATCCCACCTGCGACACAAAAAGGGATACTGAGATGACGAGAAATGTGCTCCACCCAATAACAATCCAGTGATCTTCCCTCACAGCTGGCCAAAATATCATAAAAGACCAATTCATCCGCGCCCGCGTTCTGATAGGTTTTTGCGAGCGTTATGATATCACCCACCACTTCATGATTTGCAAAGGCTACGCCTTTTACCACGTGCCCGTTGGCAACATCCAAACAAGGAATAATTCGTCGCTTTAGCATAAGAGAGCCTCCGCTAATTGAAAGCACCCTTCATACAAAGCCTTGCCAATAATACAAGCGTCCAGTTTCATTTGTTTCAAAGCACGAATATCGTTTATGGCACTCACCCCACCTGATGCCTGTAGCAAAAGCTTAGGATATCGATTGATGATATCTTGATAGATTGCTACATTAGGTCCTTGTTGCATCCCATCTTGACCGACATCTGTACACACAACGTGTGCGTTATCAGGCAAATTCGACAACAAATCCCACAACATATAAGGACTTTTTGTTTGCCACCCTCGGCTCATAACATAGGGCATATCATCATACATCTTAAAATCATAAGCAAAAACCAAGCGTGAAACACCATACGCCTTTATCCATGTACTCAGATCCTGTTGATGAGTGATCACCTGTGTTCCAATCACCACGCGTGATACCCCACACTTAAATAAAGCATCAGCATCGCTTTTCGTTCGGATCCCTCCTCCGGCTTGTATGCCTTCACCGAAACCATCCACAATAGACTTTATCCAATCTAATTGTCTCATTGCACCGTCTTTTGCCCCTAAGAGATCGACCACATGCAAAAACTGAGCTCCTTCGGCTTTAAACCGTTTTGCCATCTCAACAGGAGAACACGAATAAGTGGTTTGACGCAAAAAATCCCCTTGAGTTAACCTAACGCATGCGCCCTCTATCAAATCGATACTAGGAATAATGTTCATTTGACAACCCCTCTATAAAATTCTTTAAAACCAGCGCACCTTTCTCTCCGGATTTTTCAGGATGAAATTGCACCCCAAAAAAATTCTTGTGCTGAATCAGTGCCGAAAAAGGGTGGCCATAATCACAGACGGCCTTGGTATAAGACGCATCTATCTCTGGCGCGAAATTATGAACAAAATAAAAATCACTCTCTGGTGAAATTCCTTGCAACAAAGGTACTTTGTCTTCACAAGAAGTGATTTGATTCCACCCCATGTGAGGATAAATACGCTCTCCCATCAAAGCACTCACCGAAAGTGGAATAATATTTAAACAAATCGTTTCATCCTCTGCGGAGTATGCACAAAGCATTTGCATGCCAAGACAAATCCCTAATACAGGCTGAGTTAGAGATGGGATAATCTCATCTAATCCTTTGTTTTGCAGCGTACGCATGCCATAACCTGCTGCCCCCACTCCCGGTAAAATCACATGCGTGGCCTGTAAGATGAGATCATGCTCATCGGTCACCTGACTCGGATAGCCTAGTCGGCAAAGTGCACTTTGTATGGAGGCGAAATTAGACCCACCTGTTTTTATAATAACAATATTGGTCATAAAACCCCCTTGGTAGATGGCAGCTGTTGGCCATTTTGTGTGATGGCTTGTTTGAGTGCTCGACCAAATGATTTAAAACAACTTTCAACCATGTGATGCGTGTTCTCACCTTTCACCGTCAGATGAATAGCAGCGCCCAATTGACTGGCCAAACTTTGAAAAAAATGAACCACCATCTCCGTTGGAAAATCGCCTAGCATCGTTGTTGGCAATACCCCATTGAATTGACAAAAACCACGACCACTGAGATCAATAGATACTTCGGCTAAAGCTTCATCCATCGGTAACACAAACCCATACCGTGTTATTCCCTTTTTAGATCCTAAGGCTTCTTTTAAAGCAAAGCCAAACGTAATCGCCACATCTTCCACGGTATGATGTGCATCAATGTGCAGATCACCCAATGCCTCAATAAACATACTGATCCCACTATGCTTGGTAATTTGCATCAGCATATGATCAAAAAAACCAATGCCTGTATTGATTTTGGCCTCTCCTCGTTCATCTAATGTGAGTGCAACAAAGACATCTGTTTCTGCTGTTTGCCTCCGAAAGGAGGCTTGTCTTGGCGTTGATGGCAAAGTGGCCACTAGTCCTAATGCGCTTAATAGGAGCTCATTTTCTAAAGGGGAACCCACTGTGATCCTCAAACTGTCGGGCACATCAAAGGAGCGATCCCGCACCAAAATACCCTGGTTTTTTAACGATTGGTAACACAAATCAGCATTGGCGACTTGAATCAAAATAAAGTTAGCTGCACTGGGATAAATAGCTACCAAATTTGGTAATTTCTGCAAACGCAAGTACAACGCTTCACGATCTTTTTGCACATCTAAGATTCGTTTTTTACTGATTTGCAAACCGATAGGACTTAAAGCATCTAATGCTGCTTGAATGCTCAACGATGATAAAGGGTAAGGTGGCATGATTTTTTTAAGAAAAGATATGATGAGAGAAGATGCAATCACCGTACCTATACGAGCCCCCGCCAAAGCATGTGCTTTGGATAAGGTCCTTAACACCACCAAATTATCACACTGCCCTAAAAGTCGAGTCGCTGAAACAATATCTGCAAACTCAATATAAGCTTCATCGACCACAATAATAGCGCGATTTCTTTGCGCTATACATAAAGCTTCAATCTGATCTATAGAAATCACACTACCAGTAGGATTATTAGGATTACATAGAAAAATGAGCTTTGCGCCATCCATCTCGTTTAATGCTTGCCAATCAGGCATAAATCCTGATTCTGCATTGAGAAAGCTTCGGACAATTCCAACACCATTGATTCTTGCTGCCACCTCATAAAACCCAAAAGTTGGTGGCGTCACCACTATCTTATCTTGATAAGGTTTACAAAAAGTCCTAATCAATAGATCGATGCCTTCATCCATGCCACGCGTGATGAGTAGTTGTTCATCATTAACCCCATATAAATCTGCTAATTTTTTCTTAAGCAGGAAGGGTTGTGGTTCAGGATAACGATTGAGTGACAAATCCATACGCGCCCCAAAAGGAGGAGTAGGACTTTCATTGGCATCCAATTGAATCAAGTCATACCCAAGCACCTCCCCTCTGGCTGAACGATAACTTTCTAGTTCAAGGATCTCAGGTCTGACCAGTGACAATAAATCGCTCATGATGTTTCTCTCTCTATTTGTTGACGACGCAATATCACTGATTGTTGATGAGCATCTAACGTTTCTAATGCAGCAAGCCTCTCAACCGTCGGTGCTAATGTCAAAAATCCAAGTCGACTCGCTTCTTGTATGGTGAAAGAAGTCATAAACTGATTCACACCAAGTCCACTATAAGTCTTGGCATATCCCATTGTGGGTAACACATGGTTCGTCCCGCTGGCATAATCACCAAAGGCTTCAGGTGTCCATGGGCCAAGAAATACGGAACCTGCGGTTTGAATCTGATCAACATATTGCCTGGGGTTATTTAAGTGCAGAATCAAATGCTCAGGCGCATAGTCATTTGCAATGGAAAAACAATTCTTCAGATCAGAAACCACTATCAAAAGACAACCTTTCAAAGATCCTTCTAATTGGGTTTTGCGCTGTAATAAAGATTTCTGCCTGAGAACTTCATCAAAAACCTGGGCTGCAAATGGTTGACTGGTTGTGAGCAACACACATTTTGCATCCATATCATGTTCGCCTTGGGCCAATAAATCCGCTGCAACAAATGTAGGAGAGGCATCATTGTCAGCAATGATCATCACTTCTGAAGGACCTGCTGGCATATCGATGCTGGCACCATTTCGATCTTTTGAGACCTGATTTTTGGCCTCCATGACATATCGATTGCCCGGACCAAAAATCTTATCCACTTTTGGAATGGATTCGGTACCATAGGCCAAAGCAGCAATCCCATGGGCGCCCCCTATAGAAAATAGGGTGCGAATCCCACACTTTGCTGCCGCATAAAAAATAGCGGGTTGTATCTCACCTTTTAGGTTGGGTGGCGTTATCATCACCACTTGCTGACATCCTGCAATTTGCGCAGGCACCCCTAACATCAACACACTAGATACCAAAGGGGCAGAGCCCCCAGGAATGTATAGCCCAACTCGGTTAATCGGACGATAAATCTTTTCTATTTCAATCCCTTGAGAGGCTTCAGAAAACCCTTTGGGCTTATCCAAAACATGAAGACGATAAATATTCTGATAAGCCTCATCAATGGCTTTTCTATCAGAGAGAGAGATTTTATTTTCATCCCAATCCAACACCCCCTGGGCAAAATCTTTGACCAAGACTTTATCAAACAAATGAGTATAATGTTTGAGTGCTTCATCTCCTTTCTCTTTCACCTCGGCAAGAATGGCTTGGACAGAATTATTGATGTGTATGCTTTCTTGACTACTGTCTCCTCTGCTAAAAAGCAATTCTTTCGCGCTACTTCCCTCTGCTTCCCACTGGATCATCTTCATCTTTGCACCTCACCTAGCATTTTTTCGATAGGCAACACCAAAATGGAACTGGCACCAATGGCATTTAATTTTTCTAAAGTATCCCAAAAGATATCTTCATGACTGACCACATGAACAGCTACTTTATGTTCAGAACCTTGCAAGGCCAACACAGTTGGTAATTCATCGCCTGGTAAAATATCAGAGAGTTCATTGAGTTTTGTCTTATCAATATGCAACATTACATACTTGTTTTTCTTAGCGCTATTGACTCCTTTTATCCGCAAAACCAATCGTTCGATAAAGTCCTTTTTTTCAAGGATAGCAACCCGGCTTGCCACTAAAACGGCTTCAGAATCCATAATGGTTTCCTGTTCATCTAGACCATTTTCTTTTAAAGTGGCGCCACTCGATACGAGATCACAAATAAGATCAGCCAATCCAAGGCTTGGCGCTAATTCAACTGAGCCATGCATGGTAATAATTTCTGCATCAATTTGGTTGTCTTTTAAATATTGGCCAAGCACATAAGGATAAGACGTTGCAATCTGCATCCCAGAAAGCGCTCCTGGTGTCTTAAACACCATCCCATGAGGTGCTGCAAGACTTAAACGACACTTTGAAAAACCAAGCGGCATAATGGTTTCAAGAGCCATAGCGCGCTGTGGAGAACCAAGAGAATATTCTTTCAGTAAGTTCTGCCCAATAATT
>DAHWEW010000121.1:0-6395 GCA_027326225.1 Legionellaceae bacterium | reverse complement strand
ACGTTTACGATTTACTTTATATCCTTGACGACGAAGATATGTGCAGATACTTCGACTACCATAAAATGGATGTCGTGTGTATTCTTCATCAATCAAGCGCATGAGAGTAAGATTCTCCGGCGTTTCTGTTGATATGCTATCCTTATTGCGCAAAGAACGATAATAACTAGCCCTGGATAAGCTTATAAGTTCGCACTGTCGAGCAATGCTTATGTTTGGATGGGTAACGTCAATCATAGCTGCTTTCTCCATGACACTTAACTTAGATGACCAGTCTTTTTTTTCAACCACTCCAGCTCGACCGAGAGGCGTCCAACCTGAGCATATAAACGATCTCGCTCTTGTGCAGATGCTTCCTCTTTTTTATCTTTTTTGTTGCTGAATACTGCTTGAGACTCTTCTATAAGCTGTTGCTTCCAGACTTTCACTTGACTTGGATGAACTTCAAATTCTGATGCAAGTTCATTTGTGGTTTTATTTCCCTTCAATGCCTCAATAGCAACCTTCGCCTTGAATGCGGCTGTGAATGTTTTTTTTGACATAACTACCCCAATTTACAATAGTGTGGATTTTACACTACTGTCTCAATTTTGGGGTCCACTATATGCCGCAGTGGTAATGGTTATCATCTTAGGCTGCCTTGCTCGCTCGATGACTTCTTCTTCTTTTTCGTTTACACCTGTATAAAGTTGGCATCCCAGTTCATTTGTATCTTCCTCTTTTGATTTTAATGCGTTAAATAAACGCGTTGCTGTATCAATATCTTTGCAAAAAATGAGATGAGGTGACTGAGCTCCACTCTTGATATAGCCCATCAACTCCGTAATAATTTGATCAAATTGCTGGGTTTCATTATCGAGAAACAAAGGCGTTTGAAATTCCACTTGTTTTTTTTGATGTGGCTCAATTTTCGAAAACTCTAGCCCATATTTTCTATACTGCTCTTCAATTTCTTTGATTGAACCAACGGTTCCCGTAGAGCCCCAAATATAACCCTTTTTAGAACGATAATACTGTATTAAGTTTTTATTATTTGAAGAAATAATCGTTTTTGTTTGTGGGGAAATCACAAATTCATCTTTCTTTCTGAGTTTATTTAAACGCGAGTAGAGTAACTGTTGGATTCCGTTACCAAACACAGAATCTGGACTCACTTTTCCATCTTTCATTAATACTTTAGTCACTTTAGAATCTCGAGGCTTACCTTGAATCGTTACACACTCTACTGCATCTGGGATGACATATTCATGATTCTCTTTTAAAGAATACTTAACCATCAGTGATGATTCGAGCCAAGTGATCAATTGATCATCCGTAAATTTTTCAATTATCTTTGATGAACGCCCAAGTTTTTTCGCTTTTTCCAATAAATAACTTTTTAAATCACGTACATCCTGGAGTGCTGATGAAGAAGGATCATCAAGTGACCAGGTACTCACAAACTCATTGATGCCATCATAAATCCACTCCATTCCAACCGGAATCCCTGAACCATCATCTATAGCGTATCGGTAAGTCACACGATCATCTAAAAGGGTAAAGTCAGACTCATTGGCTACCAGTGATACGTGGTCATCGGGATCCTCAAACGGTTGTCCCAACACTTTGGATTTAGCAAAAAATAGGGACAATTGAGCAATCGTACTATAGTTAATCCCTTTTTTTTGAAACCCATCGATTGAAGATGACGCGCTAATGGGATCTTGAGAAAAAGGAATATTCAGCACATTAAAATATTGTCCATAATGATCAACATCTCGACGAGCATCGACCAAGGATGCGGTCGTGACATCAACACGATCAGATTCTAGCCATAATAACGACGCCTTCATGGCATCGATCATACTTTTTCCTTGTCCAGTATCAATATTGGAGATAAAATCACCTTCATGCAAAAGACCATCGATGATTGCTATCATCTGAGTAGAATAAGGAAAATCCCCTGTACTGCGATACATTGCCTCGCGCATCAATCCTAAGGCTAACAATCGACGTTTATAGTCTGATATCCTAGCCGGATGAGCGGGATCTTTTTTGAGCTTTAAAAAACGTTGTTTTAATTCTTCGTTGGTCAACTCACGCGCACTTTTTCCATCATAAACCGGTAAATCATGACCTATTGCATTGACAAATAAGAAAGCTTCCATCAATTTTTTACGATATCTATAAGAATATGGATGCTGATTCATCAGATCTTTAGACGCGTTAATCACCCGCTCGACATCCTGACAAGAAAACTGTTGGTCAATATTCCTATCGCCAAACGGATTGATCTCAACCAGTTGATAATCTTCTTTAATGGATTGTCCAGACGATTGATGATGCTCTAAAAATTTAGACAAAGCAGGTAAATTAAGGGGAGTCATCTGGTAAATTGCGGATAATTCGCCCAGCTCCTTATCCGATAATTTCAAAATCTGCTCGACCATGGTACTTTCATTTTGCTGAGCAAAATCAGTTTGTCTTCCACTCATAGCATATGCTCTCGCCATGATCTCAAGGATAGTCACCCTTTTTGTATCAGGTATACCTGGTAATTGAGATAAAAATGAATCTAACCGTTTTTGTTCAAATAACATTTTGAACAAGGCCGCTACTGGTATACGATTTCGCGTGATATTTTCTGTGTAGGTTAATACAGCTTCGATCGTTTCTAGCGGCATTTTTTCACTCATCACCAACATTAACAATTTATCTTGATGATCACGGGTAAATAACCTAACGATATGATTTTTGAGCGTCTCTAAACGTGCTGCATCCAAAGCAGGTAACGCCACGGCTTTTGCAACAAACTGTTCTAAGAAATAAGTTGGCACCGCTACATCATTAAGTTGTTTAATTTGATTGATAAAAAGAGCCGCTGGTTCACGATGTTTTAGCCAGTCAATTTGTTCTAAACAAAGTTTTGCCAATTGAAGATAATTCCTACGTTGCATTTGGCTAAACAATTCAAAAAATTTGAGTAAAATTTCAGAGGAAACTTGCGATAAATCTGCGGGTTCTATGACTTTATGCAATTCATCGCTTTGGCTGAAGATAGATTCATTATCCAGCATCTTATGCACAAAATTTGCAATCGCGCTAGCCTGTTTGCTGATTTCATCCACGCTACCTAAATCAACGGGATTCCTAAATTGTGACAAGCTTTGAATTTTTTGTGCAATGATCCTATTTACCGATCTCATGCCAAGAGGTAATGTTGTATTGTTAAATGCACTTAAAATGCGTACATTCTTCAACTCATTAAAAAAATAGATAAGAAAAGTTGGGTCGCTCTTTTGGAGTGCTTCACCGTGACGAGCCCACTCTTTTTCTAACTCCAACTTGAGTGAGGACATCGATTCTGCAGACTTTATCCAACGCTGAATCTCCGGATGCTCTCTTACCTGTTGCGCGTTTAATTGAAGATTTTTCAGTTTAACGAGAAGCTGCGCCATACATAATGCTTCATTTTCTGTATAACGCATAGGAGGCAATGTCATCTGTATAACTTTAAATTGATATTTTTGCAAAATGACAAACACATCTCCTTTGGGATCCTTGATGAGCTCATCAAATGCACCCACAAATTGTTCACAGGTAAACGATTCTTTAGAAGCCAAGATCAAACGAAAGGCCCAACGCAAACGATCATTCATTTCGCTTTCTTCGCCAGTCGCTAGCCTTTTCAAATGAGACATCAGGGGGCCGTCTATTTTCGACAACAAATTGGGTATGGTTTCACTGGTATTACCACTTTTATAAAAATGACCAGAGCATAGTTGAAGTGAAAATAATAATATGTCTCCGGCAATTGCACTCCGCGTTATATCAAAATGTTGACGATGACTTAATTCTACCAACCGATCAGCAATGTTATAGGTTGGGAAAATCATGGGATCTCTAGACTGGAGTTTTGATAATAAGGCATATGACGCTCCTGGACTTTCACGTAACCATCTAAACATGCTTTGTATGATGTCTATTTTATTAAAACCCGAGCGTTCAAATTCACGCGAATTTAAATTACTCATAATCTCGATTAATCGATAAGCCTCATGCTCATTCAAATAGATACTTGATTGAGCAAGTGTTAATAAATGTTTAAGCACTTCATTCTGCTGATTATCCAGACGAGCGATGAAAAACAAAAGATTTTCATCATAAACATTATTTTTGTTTAATTCTTTTGGAGAAGAGCCCGTATACCGATGATGTGAAACAAACATCAATGCAATCAACAATGAATAGGACGCTTGATAGTTGGGATTAATACGCTCCCCGACCCATGCTTTAAAATCACCCAATGTCATCCCTACGGTTTGCTGACCTAGATAACGAAAAACCTTTGCATTTAAATACTTATAGATCCTATCACGACCAAATTCGCACTCATGATCTGGATCTTGTTTTTCATATTGTTGCATGATTGCTTTTATTTCGTCGTTGGTTGCATGACTAGGAATAATGATCCCTTCTCCCGCCGTTTCTCGCTCACTTTCAAATACTAAACGAAAAGGTTCATTGGGAAGTTTTTCATAGCACTGATAAGCAGCTGTAAATGTTTTTTTGGAAAAGGGAATGACTAGATTTAAACGACGTAATTCCTCCAAACTTAACTTAAGATTCGCCCCTTTTTTTACTAACCATAATGACTGAGTTCTCCCGTAGAGAACATCGTTGTGATATTTTTTAATCAGCAAAGCTCTTTCAAAATCTGATTCAAGAGAAGATTGATAAAGCATAAATGCTGGGTTAAATGGGCGCGCATCTTGCTCCTCCGCTCGATAAGTCAACAGCATTAATGGCGAAACCGTACGATACTTCTCGTATTTCATCGCATAATAAGCGCCATAATTATCCAACCTAATACCGGGTAATTTAAAAACCGAACCTTCAGCAACGCTTTTTAAATTGTCCAGTTGATCACCCAGATTGCGAGCATTTCGCAATATGCACAACATTCGTTCCATATAAACAACCGGATTCCCACCATGTGGGGTTGACCATTCTGGAGCCTTTAGCTTTTCCATGGGTACGTTTGCCAGCTGGCACATCACCTTCAACTCAGTCCAAAATTGATTAAACGCCACTATCGTTTTACTCAGATCATGCCGCGAGGTTCCAGTATCTTTAAGAAATAAATTTAACCAGGCAAATTTATCTTTATCATAAGTATACATTTGTTTAATTTGCCGCAGACTATCAAAAAAAGCTTTGTTGGCCAGGTGATCCCACTGAGGTTGATGCGCTAAATATGCCTGCACAATAAACTCTCGCAATTCAGGCTCATCAACCGCTTCATTCAACGTTGTAAAAAACTGTTTTACACCTTTATCCCCATACTTGATCCACAGATTGATCAATGGCCGATTGTCTGTATTTTTGCTTAACCAGTGACTGGCATTATCGTTTAACCACGTGCGAAGAAAATCAGGCAAGTCAACTTCATAGATAGGCTTAACAACCCCGGCAGAAGGCTCTAATTCAGGGGTATACTCATTTGCATGTTCGTTTTCAATATACGGATCATAATCAAGGACCAACTCCCCAATCGCTGTTTTTTTTATCATGAATCCATGAGGAAGATTGTCTTTATTTATTGTCACCAATTGAGGTAAATGTTCAGCTAATGTTTCTGCCGCAGCGGGTGAAAGGTATTTAATTGCATCAGGCAAATTGGCAAACAATTCTTGTCGCAACATCTGACATAACCCATCTAACACTTGAGTGTCACCGGTGGCACTCTCCATTTTCTTTTTATAACGTGGAGAAATAAATGTTTCATAACCAATCAGTTCTCGATCATAAGATTGGAGTGCTTGCAATTGTACCGACTCTTCTGCTGTGACTTGTGATTCAACTACGGCTACCCTTTCTGCAGCCACATCCACTTCTTGGTTAAGTTGTTCAACATGAACAACTTCAACAGATAAAAATGGACTTATTTGTTCCGCTAATCGTGAAGAACCACGCTTCATCTGTTCGTTGATTAACGCTTTCAATTTAATTTTCTTATGTGCCAAAGGATTTGTCGCATCAACATCATTCATTGTTTTAGTTGAAAAAGTGGTTTCGGGCGATGATTGTTGATTTTTTAACTGTATATTTCGAATCACTTCTCCTTGTATCGCTTGCTGAAGATTTATTAAATCCTCAGAAATTTGTGAACCAACAGTGTCAGAGTTTGGTTTAAAATAAAGTGGGTAATTGCAAGAAGGTCCAATAACGTTTTTTAATTGTTCGGCTGCTTCTGGACTGATTGAAGAGTCGGAAAACAATAAGGTCACACCGCCAATCATTGTTGTTTGTAATTGTTTAAGCACATCAACTAACTGTGGTGAGAACAATGCATTGTTATTGACAGATATCACTAATTGAGTATTAGGGCTGAGTGTTTGCAACGTTTGACTGAA
>DAHWEW010000120.1:0-6491 GCA_027326225.1 Legionellaceae bacterium | reverse complement strand
CTGAATGAACAACCTCATAACCTGGATTAGCGGTAATTGTAAAACTTTGTGTTAATCCATAATCTATTGTTTGTGGTCCATCAGGGGAAATTGTTTCATGTCCATCACCTTGCGGCGTAACAACAACAGCATTATGGCTAGCATTAAAACTTACTGTACAGCTAGTGGTAACTGCTCCAGTGGTGTAAACATCTCCCACCCATGAGCCTGTTGGACAAGTCCCCCCTACAGCATTAAGGACTGTAAACCCCGGATTCGCAGTAACCGTGAAGCTTTGTGTTGAGCCGGAGTCTATTATTTGTGCAGTATTGGGAATAAAGGTTTCACGGCCATCACCAGTAGGTGTAACCGTAACTGGGTTATTAACAGTACGAAAAGTTACGGTACAGGAGCTGTTACTTGCACCAGTGGTGTAAATATTTCCTGACCAGGAGCCTATAGGGCATGTACCACCTACGTTATTACTGAGGAGATAACCGGACTGTGCTGTTACTGTAAAACTTTGTGTTGAGCCAACGGATATAGTTTGTGGGGTAGAGGGATTGATAGTTACATGCCCATCACCAATTGGCGTCACAGTATATACATCGCTGGTGACCGAAATAGTTAAACAATCAGCCGCAGCTGGTTTGGAGCAAAGAAAAGGATCGGGAGAATTGTCATTCGTCCCGTTTGTTTTGCAGATAACGGGCGCGCACGGTAGGGCTTCTGGCGCCTGGCTGCCATTAATTTGCAAATTAAGTAAACAGGATTTGCCTTGAGCAAGTGTAAAAGGATTAGAACAGACATTATTAGCGCCTGTTGTGATCTGTGAAACACTAAGAGCAGGTACCATCGTTAAAGTGCGGGTATATTGTGTTTTATTCGTGACGAAATAACTTACCAATGCTGTACTGTTTATGCGGTACAGAAACTTTCGTAGACGTCGTTGGGACAATAGTGAATTTAGGTTGCGTCTCAGCGTTAACAGACATCATGATCAACAAGTTCATTACGGTTGTTATCATTAATATTTTTAGTGGATTGAAGCGCATCATGGTATCCTTACACTGATAGTAAACGTAGCTCGGGTGCAGCGCAGCGAAACCCGGGATTGTCAATATCCGTTATTCATAAGTAATGCTGTTGCTAGAATACATCCCGGGTTTCGCTGCGCTGCACCCGGGCTACGTTTATTAAAGCAAACTACTCCGCAAACATCGAGCTGACGGATTCTTCGATATTCACCCGAGTGATGGCCTGTGCCAGCATTTCTGCAAGGCTGACTACTCTGATTTTACTGCAGCGACGTGCTGCATCCGACAAGGGTATTGTATCGGTGACGACGATTTCATCCAGTTCTGAGCGTTGGATATTGTCCAGTGCAGGACCAGAAAGGACGGGATGTGTTGCATAAGCTCGTACACTGAGGGCGCCATTTTTCTTGAGTTCGAAAGCAGCTGATGCTAATGTACCTGCAGTGTCAACGATGTCATCAATAATCACACAATTACGTTCTTTCGGATCGCCGATAATATGCATGACTTCTGATTTATTAGGGCCACTACGACGTTTGTCGATAATGGATAATTCCGCATCATTGAGCCGTTTTGCCATGGCGCGTGCACGAACGACACCGCCTACATCTGGGGATACAACCATTAAACGTTCATGGTTTTTTCGCATAATGTCTTCTAGCAAGATTTGTGTAGAATAGACATTATCCACTGGCATATAGAAAAAGCCTTGAATTTGATCAGCATGCAGATCGACCGTTAATACACGACAAATACCCACCGATGCCATCATGTCAGCCACTACTTTTGCCGTGATCGGTACTCGTGCCGAACGTACTCTTCTATCTTGACGCGCATAACCGAAGTAAGGGATAACCGCGGTAATCCGTGAAGCCGAAGAACGTCTGACCGCATCGGCCATGGAGAGCAGCTCCATCAGGTGATCATTGGCTGGGGCGCAAGTGGATTGGATCAAAAACACGTCTTTTCCACGAACGTTTTCAAGAATTTCAATCATGGTTTCACCGTCACTAAATGTGCTGACAGTTGCTTTGCCCATAGGTTGCTTGAGGTAAGAGGATATTTTATGCGCTAGGTCTGGATTTGCATTTCCAGTAAAAATCATCATATTTGACATGCACAAGCCTTCGAGTGTGATGAAAATTGAGGAACACTAAATACATAGCAGAAGACAGCCAGAAAGAAATTATTATTATTTGAGCGATCCGTCGAACGCAACCTTCCTGGGATCTTCTGCCGTCTATTTGCTTGAATCAATGTAATTTGGCTGGGGTGCTAGGATTCGAACCTAGGTATGCAGGGATCAAAACCCTGTGCCTTACCGCTTGGCGACACCCCAGTATTTTATTAAATTCACGAATACTTCTAAAAGCCATGTTCGAGAACTGGCGTTATTTTGCAGTGAATTTTGAAGATTGTCAACAGTTGTTCAGTGTCCCTACAGGGCGATTGCATCAAAAATGCTCAATATATATACAGTAAATCAGAGCCGCGACCGTTAGGGAGCGGAGAAGTTGAAGAACAAGAAGAACAAGGAATCCCTTGTCTTTTCAAGTTCATCAACTTATTTTTCCGCTTCCTAACGGTCGCGGCGCTGATTTCTACAATACAGTTGAGTGAAGCTATGGTTTAGGAACAACACGCTCTTCTAATATTGGACAACCATTAACAAGATAAAATGATTGCTTTCTTTCTGTCGCTATGCCCTTCTCATGAAAGGCTTGTTCTTGTTGACGAAGTTTTTCTTCATCTGCCTTAGGATCAGAAAAAAAACAGAGAGCAGCGGTTGTTAATACAGAATATGCTATAGCTGCTTTTTCTCCTGTTGGTTTAAACAATTTAGTTCTACTAACCCTTATGAAGCTATTTCTTTCTACTCTTCTGGTAAGGTAGGGGAGCCAGTTGTGACATGTTCTTTATCTAGTGTTGCGAAATAGGCTAATCGAGCGGCTATTTTTTCTTCTAATCCACGTGGGACTGGATGATAATAGTGCTCTACCGGCATTCCCTCTGGAAAATAGTTTTCTCCTGCAGCATATCCATTCGGTTCATCATGTGCATAACGGTAATTTTTTCCATGACCTAAGTCTTTCATGAGTTGTGTGGGGGCGTTGCATAAATGGGGTGGGACGGGTAATGAACCATATTTTTTGGCTGATTTCATCGCTTCTCCGAATGCAACATAGGCTGCATTGCTTTTTGATGCGCACGATAAATAGATAATGGCTTCAGCCAGGGCTAACTCACCTTCGGGTGAGCCGATACGCTCATAGACTTGATAGGCATTCATGGCGATTTCTAATGCCCTCGGATCAGCAACACCAATGTCTTCATTGGCCATACGCAGGATTCGCCGAGCAATGTATAAAGGATCACAGCCACCATCTAGCATACGACATAACCAATAAAGCGCAGCATTAGGCGATGAACCTCGTACGGCTTTATGTAAAGCTGAAATTTGGTCATGAAACAGGGTGCCAAAATTATCAAAACGTCTTACATTAACTTGGAGGACTTCAGCTAATAATTCTTTAGTGATTTGAAATGAGGTGTCGTGACTTGCGAAATCGCTAATGATTTCCAGTAAATTTAAGACCTGTCGTGCGTCGCCATCTGCAGCATGTACCAGTATTTTTTGTAATTCAATTGGGAATTGGAGGTTGAGTTTTCCTAATCCATCTTCTTTGTCGGTTAACGCATTTTGTAATACGGATAATAGCTCATCTTCACTTAATCGTTTGAGTACATACACACGCATCCTTGAGAGTAAGGCATTATTCAGCTCAAAAGAAGGATTTTCTGTGGTAGCGCCAATTAATATGAATGTGCCATCTTCAACATAAGGTAGAAAAATATCTTGTTGGGCTTTATTGAAGCGATGGACTTCGTCGATAAACAAAATCATGGGCTGGCTTTCCAGCTGACTCATGGATTGTGCTTCAGTGACTAATTGGCGAATATCTTTAACACCCGATAATATAGCAGACAAGCGTTCAAAACGAGCATGAGTGTGATTAGCGATTAATTGTGCCAGTGTTGTTTTACCTGTTCCTGGCGGGCCCCATAAAATCATCGAATGTAACATCCCTTTTTCAATTGCATTGCGTAAGGGTTTATTGGGTGCCAGTAAATGGGTTTGACCAATATAGTGATGTAATGATGTTGGTCGCATGCGTGTTGCTAATGGTTGAAGTGTTTTGGTATTCATCATTCTCGCTATGAAATTAATTGCTTTTTTGTCCAGTACGGAGCGGTAGACTCCAGGATTATGGACTGATCACTGTTTGTTGTACTAAATCAGTTGTCATTTCATCAGCTTTTGGGAAAAATTTAAAGTGTTGTGCAGTAGATTGCAACTCCGGCGGTTGCAATAATTCCTCAAGATGTTGTTGTTCATCAGTTTTTTGTAAGGTAGAGTGGGTTTTCATGACAACAATGTTTTGATATGCGTTTGGATTGAGTCCGCGACCACCAAGGGCAGTCGTTGATATGGTTGTAAGATAAGACTCAAAGTTATTGATAATCCGGCTGCCTCTGTACCAGTGTTTACCAGGGCCATAAATGCCTAAAATAACGTCAATGTCAGATGGGCAATGAAGCGCGCAACGCTTGCCTCGTTTACATAGTTCAGCTGCTATCAATAATATGTTCTTTGATGTTTTGGCAACATTTTCTGGCGAATTGCATTGATTAAAAATCATATTAAATTGGACATGATATTGAGCTGGGTGGAAGATAATATTTAATGTTGGAAACTCTATGGCGATGCTCATTAGCGCTTGAAAGTAATGCAATACTTCACGACCACTTAGGTCCAGATTCATTGCAGATAGGGCAATGTAGCTTCGTCCTTCTTGTAACGTAGCGTTAAACAGATTTCTGAACATGCCTCTGAGAATGGTTTGTTGCTTTTGTTCATCAAGCAGTTTTATGGTGCCTTTTTCAAAATCTAAAGCTGGGGACGAGAGGAGTAATATAGGCGTTTCATCTTGTGAAATGGGTTCTGTTCTTTCAACTAAGACTGAGTCGTTGTTCTCATTCACTTCGAAATTGAAAAATAAATAAATAGATTGGGTTAAGCAAACCCCAGAAAGCAGCGTTTCCAGGTGAATTTGATTGGACTCGGATTTTTCTAAGGTATGAGGTTCTAATTTTTTACTCAGGGCTTTTCGGTATTCAGTTGGTGATATTAAGTCAGGGTTTAGGTATATTTTGACTGAATTGACTAGTTGTTGACCAATCTTGTTTGTGATGAGCGGTTTTCCATTGATGAATATGACTTCAGGTAGTTGCGGCCTCGGTAAAAGCCATTTGGGTAAACGTCCAATGAGTGAGGTTGGATCGGCGCCTATGCCGATTAAAAATTGTGTGGCGGGTTTGAGCTCAGGAGGTAGGTCTTGAATATATATATTTTGACCATTAAATACAACTCTGTTTCGCTCTGGTCTGTTCGTTAATGAGGTACCGATTGTTGCCTCAAGAAGATCAATAATTGTTTGTAGTTGTGGCATTATTTTGCATGATATGCTTTAAATGATCATTATTTACTCATTGACTTCTTAGTGTCAAGCTTTATATAATAATGCTTATCAAATTAGCACAAAAGGTAGATTAATCGGTTTTCTGGCGGGCTCGCACTCGGTCAGATCCGAGTTTATTCGAACTCCTGCTTATAGGATAATGATTTGAAATATTCGTCTGTTTTTCGTAAATCATTTAAGAGCGTTTTTTTTAATCAAGAGATGGGTGTGCTTACGAATTTTGGTATTGCAGCTTATTTGGTTCCCGCTTTCACGGTAATGTTCGCATTTGAGTATCAAGTGCTAAAAAGAATTATCGCTCTTGACATGGAACAGTATGAAAGAGATTTTCCTAAACAATTTTATGCGCAGCAACAATTTTTCAGTGAAAAAAAAGAGCAATTAGGTCGATGTCTTATGGGTCATGTCAGTAAACTGGGATAGGTTCAACTGCGCTTTTTACATAAATGGTTTATCATCTTCGGTCTTTCTATCGTTGACTCCTAATGCCTTTTTTAATGAGGCGATTTTGGGTGCCGCTTTTTCTCTTGTTAGAAGCGCTTTTATCCGACTTTCCTCCGCTTCACATTGCGCCGCCGTCATTACTCGTTTCGCAGGCATACCGTAAGGTACAGCGCGGGCATGGCTCAATGCTGTTGAGGAAGGATGAAACACTTGTGAGTGAGCTACTGGCAATTTTGCCTCTGCCTTGTTTCTATGGTGTTGTGTACCTGCTGATGGTTTCTGTCCTAGAGCCATGTGTGGGTTGCTTGCAGATTGTAACGCAGCGGTAGTCTGATGCGTGCCTGTGGTATGTGAAGAGTTGGTATTTCGATTAGGGACTTTGGGTCTAGTCAACCAGCCAGATGCTGAAAAAATGCCTGAAACAGCTAGGCTAACTGCACTTGCACCGATTACGAGGCCAATGCCAATTGGTGGCACAAATATGGCAGTG
>DAHWEW010000011.1:0-14999 GCA_027326225.1 Legionellaceae bacterium | reverse complement strand
TGGTGCTTTGGTTACCTATAATTACACGTTCGGAAATACATTGAGCCTGAACTCTAATACGTCAGTTACTGGAACGGCTTTTCACAACGCATTGTCTGTCGTGGGTCAACCCCTCGAAAAAAGCACAATATGGTTCGGTCTGAGATATAGCTTTGCCTAAACTACTGTCGTGAGATATGTCTGTTCATATAGATCATTGCAATTTTTTAGCTGATCAAACGATTCATCAGAGCATAGCAGCAGTAGGACTCAGTGATCCAAACGCAGTTGCAGTAGTATGTCAGGACACTTTCTTGACATACTACGAGCTCAACTCACAAGCAGAACGTTTTGCATCATTGCTTTACTATTCTTATCCAAGCCTCATGATAGAGGGAATGCGTATTGCTTTGTGCATGGAACGTTCTGCTGAAATGTTTATTGGAATCCTCAGTATTCTTAAAATCGGTGGGGCTTATGTACCCATCGATTCTAAATACCCTATGGAGCGTATTCGTTTTGTTTTGAAGGATTCTGGTTGTCAAATTATTTTGATGGATTCGTCCAGTTATGAGACCTTCAAGCAAGGGCTCCCTGCGGATATTCATGTGGTTCTCGTCGATAAGGAGTTGCTCTCTTTTGTGGCTGAACCCGATGATTCAATAAAACATCAGAACATTCCAGAAGCACTGAGGAATAGTTCGCCTTACCAACCCTGTTATGTGATGTATACATCAGGCACCACAGGATCCCCTAAAGGTGTGATGATTTCGCATCGCAGTGTTTATAATTATTTTCAAAATGTTAAAAAATATTTAGTGGATATCGAGCGCATTGATTTTTCCACAAGTATTGCTTTTGATTTGTCAGTAACGACCACCTTGCTCCCTCTATTATGTGGTAAAACAATAGTGGTGTATTCAGGGGAGTTAATAGATGTAGAGAGCTACATCAAACATTTACAGAAAACAAACATTGATTTTATTAAGTCTACACCTTCCTATCTGATGCAAGTATTCTCAGAGTCTGATGCACCATGGGTAAAACGGTGTTTTGTAGGTGGAGAGAAATTAACAAACAATCAACTGGATGTACTGTGTCAGCATGTAGGTGAGTTATATGATGAATACGGTCCAACCGAAGCAACCGTTGGCGTTTTTTTACAACAAAAAGATCAAACCACTCGTCCAATAGCGAGAATGGGTAAGCCATACTCAAATTGTCAGACTTATGTTTTGGATGGGCATCTGAAACCTGTGCTTACAGGTGGGGTTGGAGAACTATACTTAGGTGGGGAAGTATTGGCACTAGGGTATCTAAACCAGCCTGAGCATACGTTAGAGCGCTTTATACCGAACCCTTTTGGTCAAGGTCGGTTATATAAAACTGGTGATTTGGTGAGGATACTCGCTGAGGGTGAGTTGGAGTATATGGGTCGTAATGACTCGCAAGTCAAAATACGCGGATTTCGGGTAGAACTTGAAGAAGTTGAACAAAGACTTCTTTTGTATCCTTTGGTACAACAAGCGTGCGTGCTTGTTTATGGACAAGAAGAAACACGCCAATTGGTAGGGTTTTACCAATCCAAAACACCTCTAGACAATAAAGATATTCTTGACTACTTAAGTGTATGGTTACCTGATTATATGATTCCATCAACGCTCTGGTATAGCCCTCAATTTCCATTGACCCTTAATGGAAAAGTCAACAAAGAAGCCCTACTTCATCTCATCACTGAGAGAAAAGTTCTGCTCCTTAGTAAGCTTAGCCAGACTCAACATTTTGTCATCCAACTCATGCATCGCTTATTGCCAACTCAAAATCTCGTTACCCTAGAGGATAATTTTTTTTCACTCGGGGGGCATTCGTTGATCATTACCACACTCATTCATGAAATTAAGAAAATATATAATTGTTTCATTAGTCCAAGTGAGATTTATCGTGCTGAAAATTTAGCTGATATTGCTGTATTAATTGACACTAGGATTAGTTGATGTGATGAAAAAATGTGTGATTACTCCCTATCAACAAGGCATGTACCTTGAACAACAATATCATGAAGATGCAGCACGTGCTTATACTGTGCCAGTTATTGTGGAAATCGAAGGATGCGTTGAGCATCTGCGATTGGTCAAGGCATTTCAACTATTAATACAGCAGTTCCCGATATTAAGTGGTTATTTTTCCGAAGAAAATGAACAGGTGACTCATGTCTGTACGGGGCAATCAAAAGTTTCATTCGATACCGTGTTGCCTTCAGAGCTCGATATACTCATCGAAGCATTTACATCGCAAACGCTCAAAGTAAATGAAAAAGTGGTCGATTTTAGAGTCATTGCTGTCCATACGCAAGGTCATAAAACAGTCCTTTTTTTTGGCCACCATCATCTTGTTGCAGATGGGTATTCTATTGATTTAATGATAAAAACATATTTTATTATCTATGATCAATTAATGGCTAAAGAGACATTTCCTATCTTAGAACAAGAGTTCGATTATTATGCAAGTGCCTTGCATACTCAGGATCAGTCAACAACACATTACTGGGATGCTAAAACGTTCAACCATCGATATTGTACCCTACCTGTTCAAGGTGATCGCCCACCTTTGCGCGGCTTTCAGGGTTCTTATCGTGTTTTTTCGTTTGATCAAGAACAGATTGAGCTGATTCAAGAATTAACTAAAAAATATCGATGTTCAACCACGCTCATCGTATTAACCTGTTGCTATATTTTGCTGTCAAAATACAACGATGAACCTCAGGTCTCAATCGGTGTTGCGCTTCAGAATCGTACACTTTTGAATGAAGCAATCATTGGCTGTTTTACCAATGTTTTACCCATAGAATTGCATGTTGATACAGCACAATCGGTTGCTAAATTGTTACGTACTTTAATCGATGAAGTCAGCCAGACCATAGAATATGGGAGTTATCCTGCTATAGAATTGATATCCCGACTACAAAAAGAGAGGGATCCAAGCTTTCACCCCTTATATCAAGTCATGTTTTCAAGTCAGGTCATTGTGCCTCACGTGACGGATAAAGAATACAAAGTTTGTAAAAAAATCCTACATAACGAGACTTCAAAGTTCGATTTAACCTTTCATTTTTATCATGATCACAAAGCGCATTCATTGGGCGTGGAATTTAATACACAGTTATATTCGAATGAATGGATACAACAGCTTTGGGAATCATTCACAGAAATTTTGCAGTCTTTAACAAGAGAAGATGTGGGAACTGTTGGCGATGTTGTCTATATCAGTCAGAAAACTAGGACCCAATTGCTTGATACTTGGAATCATACAACGGCTCCTTATCCCTTTGATAAAACCTTGCATGCTTTGTTTATGGAACAAGCCATGCGCACTCCAAATATGATTGCCGCCATTTATCAAGACCAATCTTTGAGCTATCAAACCCTAGATATCCGCTCCAATCAACTTGCCCACTACCTTTCTTCTCATTTTAGGATTACCCGAGATGCTTTGATTGGTTTGGCGGTCACGCGTTCTTTTGAAATGTTGATTGGCATTTTAGGGATATTGAAAGCTGGGGCAGCTTATGTGCCTTTGGATCCTGATTTACCGATGGAGCGATTACGTCTTCAGATCAATGATGCTCTACCTGTGGTTATCTTAGTTCAAGAGTCATGTGCTTTGACATTTCATCAGTTTTCAGTCCCCGTCGTTGTTTTCGAAGATATTCCCTTTCCCCATTTGGACAAGACACCTTTGCCCATCATCAATGATGCTTTGGATTTGGCTTATGTGATGTATACCTCAGGGACCACTGGCGTGCCTAAAGGCGTTATGCTTACTCATACAGGGATTGTCAATCGACTTCATTGGATGCAATCACGCTATCCTTTGAGCTCAAAGGATGTTGTGCTCCATAAAACGCCGTATATCTTTGATGTGTCCGTATGGGAATTATTATGGGCGCATCAAGTTGGAGCAAAAATTGTCATTGCTATACCCGATGGGCATAAAGATCCTGATTATTTATATCAAGTGATTCACCAACATCAAGTGACGGTGCTGCACATGGTGCCAAGTATGTTGGCTGCAGTGCTTGAAGCCTGGAAGCATCGTGGTGCTCGTCTGCCGGAAAGCATCAGCACTATTTTTTGTAGTGGGGAGGTGTTGCCGAAAACACTGGTGAATGATTTATACAGCTGTGCCAGCGAGACAGTAGAAGTTCATAATTTGTACGGTCCTACGGAAGCATCTATCGATGTGACGGCTTTTGCTTGTCTTCGTGAGGGCACGGAAGTTTGTATCGGACGCCCCATCGACAATATGCAAGTGTATGTTTTAGACCATCACTTACAACCACGCCCTATAGGGATGATGGGAGAGTTATATTTGGGTGGTGTAGGAATAGCGCGAGGTTATCTCAATCAACCAGAGCTCACAAGATCCTCATTCGTTGCAAATCCTTATGGTCCCGGTCGTTTATATAAAACAGGGGATGTTGGACGCTGGCGTTTTGATGGAAACATAGAGTTCATTGGACGCAACGATTCTCAAGTGAAAATTCGTGGATTTCGCATAGAATGTGGTGAAATTGAGACAACGCTTTTGAAAGCACCAGGCGTCAATCAGGTTGTGGTTATTTTTAAATCAGAACGACTCTTGGCTTACTATGTGGGACATGCAAAGAGTGCTGAGTTGAAAACGTATTTAGAGGCACGGCTACCTGATTACATGATTCCGGAAATTTGGATTACCCTAGACTCTTTCCCATTAACGAGCAACGGTAAATTAGATAAAAATGCATTACCTGCGCCTAAAATTCATACGATAGAGCATGCTTATGTTGAGCCTAAGACGCCTTTAGAAAAAGCGCTGTGTCTGATATGGCAAGAAGTATTAGGCGTCGAAAAAGTAGGTATTCGGGATGATTTTTTCAGACTGGGTGGACATTCTATTCTTGCCATTCATTTGTTAGGGCGAATCAATCGAGAATTAAATTGCCAAATTGCGGTAAAAACATTGTTTACTGTGAAAACAATTGAAAAATTAATCCACTTTGTCCAGGAAACCTATGGCACATTTAAATACCAAGATTATTTAATCCATTCTAACCCTGCAAAAAATAATCAACCCATCCCTCAAGTGGGTGGAGTACCACAGCAAGCATTTGCTTTAAACAATGTCCAACAGGCCTATTTATATGGACGCAATACGCATTTTGAATTAGGAAATACGTCAGCCCACTGTTACCAGGAATTTCTATTTGAGACCTTGGATATTCCCAAGCTGGAAAGAGCATTTAATCGACTTTTACAACGCCACCGTGCACTCAGAACCATTTTTAGTGACCAAGAGCAGTGGGTTTTGGAGGATGTAGCAGATTATCAATTTGAAATCCATCGTTGCCAACATGAAGATGAGCTATTAGCCATTCGTAATCGTTTGTCTCACAAAATCTATGAGCCTAATCAATACCCATTGTTTGATATAGAGATCAGTGAATTTGCCCATTCGTTTCGGGTGCATTTTAGCATGGATCTTTTATTGATGGATGGACGTAGTTATGTGATCTTTATGAATGAATGGGCGGCCCTATATAACGATGCACAGGCACAGTTAGCGCTGTTAAATATTCATTTTTCAGATTATATCGACATGTATCAGCGCATACGACAAAGCCCTTTCATGGATGAAGCAAGGCGCTATTGGGAAAAAAAATTACCAGAGTATCATTTTGCCATTACCTTACCAGCAGAGACCAAGCCTTACTTAATCAAACAACCTAAGTTTGCGCGTTTAGAAACCTTCATAGATAAAGAATCGTGGGGGTTACTCAAGGAAAAAGCAATGGCACATGGTGTGGGTTTGACCAGTGTCTTCCTGACCCTCTATGGCATGGTGTTATTGCGCTGGAGTCATCAAGATAGAGTTTGCATCAATCTTACCTTATTTAATCGACTACCCTTGCATCAAGATGTCAATGCGCTGGTTGGTGATTTTACTGTCTTAGAGTTATTCAATTATATTGGGGACAAGCATCCTTTTGCTGATAAAGTGTTACAAACCCATCAACAATTATGGGATGATTTAGAGCACAATATTTTTGACGGGATTGATGTACAACGTTTGGCACGTAAAATTTACAAATTGGAAAGTACCAGGGCATTAGCACCTATCGTGTTGTCTAGCATGTTAGGGACTGATCATAGGGCTATCAAATTTAATGGGTATCAACGTACAGAATATTCCATCACTCAAACGCCCCAAATTCATCTAGACAATCAGTTACATGACCATAAAGAAGGATTATTGATCATATGGGACTATTTGGAACAATTGTTTGCTCCAGATTTGATTGAAACCCTCCATCAACACTATTGTTCGCTCATTCACTATCTTGCGCATCATTCTTGGGACTCTGATTTGTCAGATGTGCTTTTGCCAAAAGTGTCTCATGAGAAAATAATCGCTGCAAACACGGCCGTACAGCCCGTAACAAAGGCAACATTGGCGAGTCTTTTTGATGATCAAACGTTAAAAATGCCAGATTTGGTTGCCGTTATCTATCGCGATGAAACTTATACATATCGATATATTGCACAGGCAAGTGAGCGTTTAGCAAACCATCTATGGCAACATTATGGACCACAAGAATTGATTGCGGTGTTGTGTGAAAAAGGGGTGAATCAAGTGGTGATCACCTTAGGGATCATGAAGGCAGGGTGTGCTTATTTGCCCCTACACGTCGAATCTCCTGTCGAACGAATGCATGCAGTTTTACAAAAAAGTGAAGTCAATGTCGTAGTGACATCCCCTGTACAATATGAGTCTTTTAAAAACACGTCTTTGATGGATGCGTACTCTCTTTTAAACGTTCAGGAGCTGATCACAGAGGCCCTATCGCTGGAGGGTACTTTACCACCTATTCACAACCAAATGGTTGCTTATGTGATTTTTACTTCAGGAAGTACAGGGACACCTAAGGGGGTCACCGTGACGCATGCTGCGGCAGTCAATACAATTTTAGCCGTGAATCAACGCCTGAAAGTGACTGCTTCAGACAGGATACTCGCCCTTGCAGATTTAAGTTTTGATCTATCTGTTTATGATATTTTTGGCATCCTTGCAGCCGGGGGTGCTATTGTATTTCCAGAACAAGAAAAAGGGCCGCATCCTGATTACTGGTTGGATTTGCTCAAAAATCATCACATCACTTTGTGGAATAGTGTGCCTCAGCTTATGCAGTTATTGCATGACGCTAACCAGGGTTCTGACGCTTTTTTACCGTTGAGAGCTGTGCTCTTGAGTGGAGATCGCATTGAAAAATCCTTGGTCCATCAAATCAAGAAAAAATACAATCACTGGACTCTCATAGGGCTTGGGGGTGCGACTGAAGGGGGTATATGGTCTATTTGGTATGAGTTAGAGGGTTTTGAAGTACTCATTCCATATGGGCATGCCATGCCTAATCAACAAGTCTATGTCCTCAATATCAACCAAGCGCATTGTCCCATTGGGGTTGTGGGAGAAATTTATATCGGTGGACAAGGGGTAGCTGTAGGGTATTGGAAAGATGAAGAAAAAACGAATGCTCAATTCATATCAACGCCCGCTTTAGGTCGGCTATATAAAACAGGCGATCTGGGTCGTTGGCATCCGGATGGTTATATTGAATTCTTGGGACGCAATGATAACCAAATCAAACGACATGGGTTTCGTATTGAGCTAGATGAAATTTCTCTGCATTTATTACAATTACCCTTTATTGCTCAGGCCATTGTTCGTCTACAGGATAAACAGCTCATTGCATATCTTGTTTTGCAATATGAACAACATCATTGGGAAGAGATCTGTCATCAGAATTTAAAACAATCTTTACCAAAATACATGATTCCTGATCAATACATTGTCTTATCTCATCTTCCATTAACGGCCAATGGTAAAGTCGATTATCAAGCATTACCCACTGTAAAATCTGAAACCAATCCATTGTATTTAAATCCCCAAACCGTCATGCAGGCAAAGATTCGTGTGATATGGCAGGAGGTTCTCGGATTAGAGGCGTTGGGTATTTCTGATGACTTTTTTGTGATTGGAGGAGATTCAATTTCATCCATTCAAGTCGCATCACGATTACGTTATGGAGGGATTGCTTGTCATGTGCAAGAGTTATTTGAATATCGCACCATTGAACATCTAGCCTCTCACCTTGTCAGTAAACAAAACAAAGTGGATGTGCAGGCAGAGCAGGGTATCTTAGAAGGTCAATTTCACTTGGCGCCAAACCAAGAATGGTTTGTAACGCATTGCTGCAATGAACTATATACTTGGAATCAATCTTATCTGATTCGAGTACCAGAACTTTCTGTAGAGAGGCTACAAACGATATTGCCATCATTAGTGGCGCATCATGATATGTTGAGAATCAAGTTTCATTGGAAGGATAAGCCTCATATCTCTCAAAGCTATACCACAAGCCTTGAATCGCTTCCTTTTGCGGTTCATTCAAAAAGCGCCATTGAAGGTGAAGATGAACGGGCCATATTGACTTCATGGTCTCAATCTTTTGATTGGGATAACCCCTTCTTATGGCGTCTTGATTATATTGAAGGTTACCAAGATAAAAGCAGCAGACTGCTCTTCACGTTACATCATGCTATAGCAGATCCGGTATCTGTACGTATTCTCATTGCAGATCTAGAACAGCTTTATGGTGGATATTCATTCACGACCAAGCTAAGTAGCTATCGTCAATGGCAGGGTGCACTGAGAAACTATGTGGAAAAATATCCTGAAGAATCATCCTATTGGTTAGAACTTTATGAAGGTCATGAAGTCATCCCTAATAAAGGATCATTACAATTACCTATTAATCACTTTGCATTTCAATTAGAACATCCATTTACCGAACATGTGATCAAACGTGTCAATATGGCTTATCACACGGAAATGAATGATTTATTCATCACTGCTTTAGGATATGCGTTGGAAGAATGGTTGGGAGGAACAGCGCATCTTATCACTATTGTCGGGCATGGAAGAGAAATCATCAGTCAGGACATCGATGTTTCGAGTACTGTAGGTGTATTTACCACGCTTTATCCTCATCGCTTGAATATCAAGAGTGATGTCGGGGAGAGCATCAAAGCCATCAAAGAAGGATTACGAGCCGTGCCAAATAAAGGAGCAACTTATGGTGCGTTTTGTGCTTATAACACGACTTCTTCCTTAGGGGAAAAGACGTTACCCTTGATTCATTATGGCTATTTGGGACAATTTAATGAGCAAAATGAGGACTGGGAGTTGGTTTCTCTTCAAATGGCAGAACTGGTTCATCCCAGTCAAGCTCATGAATATATGGTTGCTCTGCATTGTTGGATTTTAAATAATGAGTTATATGTTGATTTAGGGATCAGAGCAAGCAAGGAAGATGGACAAGCATTATCATCCTTGTTCCATAAGTCCCTCAACGCAGTGATAGAACATTGTTTGATGCAAGCTGAAAATGAAAATTATCAATATACAGCCAGTGATTTTGCAACGGTAGAAACGCAAGCGGATTTAAAGCAGCTACCCTTATTGAACAATAACAATCAATTGTATGACCCATTTCCAATGAGCGAGATCCAGAAAGCGTATACTCTGGGGAGGTTAGGGGCGTTTGAAATTGGTAATGTTGCAAATCATTTTTATAGAGAATTTGTATTTTTAGAGTTAGATGTCAATCGGTTAGAACAAGCTTTAAATCAATTGATTCTAGAACAACCTGTGATGCGTACTATTTTTGATGCACTTACGTTTACAGAGAGATTTTTACCTGTGTCTGAATCTATTTACTATCCTATTGAAGTGCGTGAGTTTCATGAGCCTTATCGGGCAGAAGCTTTATATAACATTCGACATCAGTTATCACATTTTGTGTATGATATTTCCAAATTTCCATTATTTCATCTGTCCATCTCACGGTTTATTGATAGAACCATCTTACATTTTAGTTTTGATATGATTTTGTTTGATCTTCAAACGATTGGATTTTTTTATACAGCGCTCACAGACTTATATCAACAAGAGCCTTTAAAAATACCAGAAACATGGATGACCTTTCGCGATTATCAATGCTATTTGGATATGTTAAAAACATCAAAATGGTATAAGAATGATCAATCTTATTGGCGAGAAAAAATTCAAAAATTACCTCTAAGACCCAAATTATGGTTAGCTGTTGATCCCATGACGATACAGCATCCACAATTTAAGATGCATCATTCACTCATTGACACCAGTACCTGGGCAAAAGTCAAACAAAAAGCAGAACAACATGGGATTGCCCATGGGGTGATATTGTTAGGCCTTTATGGTTTGGTATTGCAAAAGATCTCCATGACACAAGAATTCTTGATGACCATCACATTATTGAATCGTTATGAATTTCATCCAAGTGTCGCTGATTTATGGGGGGAATTTACTTCCATTAATTTGTTTGGCTTTTCAGCAAATACAACGAATATCCTCTCTTTTTTGCAACAGATCCATCAGGAATTATGGGACGATATGGAGCATTCTCTTTATTCAGGATTGAATGTCCAACGCGATTTACACAGTTTAAAAAAACCAGAACCTGGTAGCGCTATTTCCCCTATTGTATTTACCAGAGTCAATGCCGAAAAACCCAAAAAAGAGAAATCATTTCCTTATTTTTTAAATGATAGTGAGTGTCCAAACGAAGCTTATTTAATTGGTCAGACTTCACAAGCTTGGATAGATTTGCAGATCACAGAAAAAGAAGAGATGCTCCAAAGCAGTTGGTTATATGTGTCTCAATTATTTCCAGATGATGTGATTGCCGCACTCAGCCAACAATATGATCAATTCATTGAATATTTGGCATATCATGATTGGCAAGATCCTATTCCATACATACCTCTTCCTACTGAAGTAGAAGAAAGATTCATTCATTTGGAAGAAAAGAAACAATACAACCTATCTGTGATGAAGGCTAAGTTAGAGGAAATAGCTGGTGCGACGGAAGTTATTTTTCAAGAGCACAATGATCAATGGTTGGCTTACCTGATTTCCAAAGACTATACCCAAGGTACATCTGATCAACGATATTTACAAACCTTTAAAATGCATGAGAAAGGGATTCGTATCGATTTAGAGGATGTGATTGTTTTTGATAGCACGTTAGATATCCATGAATATCAGAGACAAAAAAGTTATCGCCATTATATTTCTCCTCTAAAAAGAGATGACTTGTTGGATATCAATGAGGAGTTTTATCCATCATCTATGGGACGTGTTCCCAACTGGCAAGAGCTGTCTTCTCTTTTTAAACCGCTCAGTGCTTTGAGAGTGCCTGATAAAGTATTACCGAAATATCTATATCCCTCAGCAGGACATTCTTATTCTGTTCAATGTTATCTGCATGTTCCTGAATCTTTTGAACAGGTACCGTTAGGGATTTATTATTATCATCCTATTCTTCAGTCACTACAAAAACTAAAGACCAAGACAAAAGCATCGCATCTATCTATTGAATTTAAAGTGTATAAAGCCGCCATTCAACCATTATATCCACAAGAATGGCTAAGGTTTGCCTATCTTGAATTAGGTCATATGCTCTGTGAGATGTTGACTCCTTTAAAAGAGCAAAAAATAGCTTATGAATTGCAAGTGGTAGATGATGAGTCTAATCATCATCATTCTTATGTGACCTTAGCCTATTTGATATTTAATCAGCCAGTCCCTGAACCTTACATGCAAAAATGTGACATGCTCTGTTTTGATAAGGAGGGTTCATGTTACGTGCATCAAGAGCAATGCTATGATATAGAACAACAAAATGTCGTTTTAAGAACGTCTTCTGTTGGACAATTATTACAATCAGCGCCAGGTATGTTGATATTTTCGGGTCAACAGGAGCCACTTGCCTGGGTTGAGGCAGGCTTCAAGGGGCAGATGCTGAGACATCTTAAAGGAGAGATTGGAACTTGTCCTATGGCTATCAAGCCTTTTCAAGATACTCTTTATGCCATGGTTGTAGGGAAGATAGCTCAGGATGAGCAAAAGTGTTCTGAAAGTATCACGGTAGAAGAGGATAAGCTTTATCAGACGTTGACGATGTCGCTTAAAAAAAGCATGCCCAATGTGAGAACGCCTGATCATTATATTCTATTAAATGAATTGGCTTATTCTGAAACAGGTCAAGTTGAACTCCCTCTACCTCATGTGATGGACAAAACAAGAGAGTATGTTGCACCAAGAACAGATATTGAAGAACACATGTGTATTGTATGGCAAGACTTGTTGGGCTTATCACAAGTAGGTATTTATGATGACTTCTTTAAAATAGGTGGGGATTCTATTTTATGTATGCAAGTTTCAGCCAAATTAAACCTTTTAGGAATACATGTCAGTGTAAAGGCTATATTTGAGCATCGATATATTGAGCAAATAGCCCAAAACATTGATTGTGACGTAATAGAAAAGTTAGAAGACTCAGATATAGTGTGTTTGGGTGATATTAGTGATGAACTGCTAAGTTCTTTAGAAGATACTTACTCGATAGAGCTAGTTTAGAAAGCTGAATCGTTCGGATTAAAGGGATGAAGAAAAAGCGTGTATCAGGAATTAGAGCGGTATATCCTGCAAATAGTTTACAACAAGGATTTATTTATCACGCTTTAAGTTATCCAGAAGATGATGCCTATTTGGTGCAATCATTAGCCCATTATCATGAAACTTTAGACATTTCTTCTTATCGTCGTGCTTGGGAATTGGTCATTGAAACTTTTCCAGCGTTAAGGGTATGTTTTAATTGGGACGAAGTGCCTATTCAAATCATCACCCATAGCGGCCGGCTGAATTTGAATGTCTGTGATATTTCTAGTCAAGCTGATCACGAGTCGTTAGTTGAGGCGATGCAAGAGGCTGACAGACGACTTGGTTTTGATCTGAAGAAACCTTGCTTATTTCGAGTCACGCTCATCAAAGAGGCTCAATCACGGTATACTTTGCTAGTCACCATGCACCATAGCATTGCTGATGCGTGGAGTGTTCCAATATTATTCAAACAATTACATCAATACTACCTCGATTTAGTCAACGGTATTGAACCTCAGATCAGGGTTGATGAAGCCTATCTAAAGACGCAAACCTATATCCATCATCACCATACAGACATACTTCATGCCTTTCAATCACATGTACAGACAAAATTACAACCCAATAATCTAAGTGTATTTTTTAATCAAAAAATAGATCCTGATCGATTACGAGTGACCCATCGTGAGCAGAAGGAAACATTATGCTTTGATGGCGCTTCATATCAACAATTATTGGGCGTAGCAAAAGAAACAGGATATACCGTACATGCCTTCATCCAATTGATTTGGCATAAGTTGATTCACACGTATACTCAAGATGAAACAACAATAGTTGGTACCACCGTTTCTGGACGAAATTTACCCATAAAAGAAATACATCAGAGTGTTGGTTTATATATCAATACATTGCCTTTGGTGATCCACTGGGAAGCTGAAGGATCTATCAAAGACATATTGGATCTGATTAATCAGCAGATTGGTCATTTAACCGAATATAGCTTTGCCTATCTTGCCAATCTTCAATCAAATGGGCAACGCCTATTTCATAGCTTGCTTGTCTTTCATGATCAGTCATTCGATATAGAGGATGAAGGAAAGCTCTCCTTTTTTCCTCAAAAAATCATCCAGAAATCAAATTATCCTTTTGTTTTGGAAGTGACTAAGGAATCGAATCAACTAGAAATAGAATTAGGATTTAATCAAGATTTCATCAGTGATCCACAAGTGAAACGGATCATGCATCAACTTGAATTGATGCTGCAGTATCTGAGTACCTATGGGATCAAAGGCCTACACAGAGAAATTCCTTTGTATGATGCTGATGAATCTGATCAATTGCTTACTGCATGGAATCAAACGAACGTCCCATTCCCTGATAAGACGCTGCAGGCTTTGTTTGTCGAACAAGTCTTACGCACACCTGATGCGATTGCTGTGGTGTTTGGCGAAGAGCGACTGACTTATCGGGATTTGGATGAGCGCTCTAATCAATTGGCGCATTATTTACGTCGTCATTATACGATTGTGCCCGATGCATTGATTGCGATTATGGTGTCGCGCTCCAGTGCGCTTTTGATAGGGATTTTAGGGATTTTGAAATCGGGTGCGGCTTACGTGCCGCTGGATTTGGATTTACCCGATGCACGCATTGCATTGCAATTGGCAGATTGTGCGCCTGTGGTGTTGTTGACAGAAGCGCGGTTTAAAGCGCGTTTTACATGTCCCATGATGGCGTTGGATGAGGGTTCTTATCAAAATGAGCCCAAAACACCGATTGCACATGGTGAAGCGGATGATTTGGCGTATGTGATGTATACCTCAGGCACGACTGGGGTGCCTAAAGGGGTGATGATCACGCATCGCGGGGTGGTGAATCGCTTGCATTGGATGCAATCACGCTATCCTTTGGGTGCTGAGGATGTGGTGTTGCATAAAACGCCTTATGTGTTTGATGTGTCGGTGTGGGAATTGTTTTGGGCGCATCAAGTTGGTGCGTCTGTGGTGATGGCAGAGCCTTTTGGCCATAAAGATCCAAGCTATCTTCATCAGCTCATTAAGACACATCGAGTGACCGTACTTCATATGGTGCCTAGCATGTTAGGGACTATGGTGGCCGATTGGGACCATCAAGAGGTGCGCTATCTGTTTTGTAGTGGGGAAGCGCTACCGCGTGCGCTGGTGGATGATGTCTATGCACGCGCATCAGAGACGCTGCAAATTCACAATTTATATGGTCCAACGGAAGCCTCGATTGATGTGACGGCTTATGCTTGTCTTCGTGACGAAGAGGATGTTTTGATTGGTCGGCCTATTGCTAATATGCACGGGTATGTTCTGGATAGACACTTACAACTGCGTCCAATAGGTGCGATGGGTGAATTATATTTAGGTGGAGTGGGTTTAGCGAGAGGTTATCTCAATCAAGCAGAACTAACA
>DAHWEW010000119.1:0-6492 GCA_027326225.1 Legionellaceae bacterium | reverse complement strand
AGTTTCGTTTGACCGCTGGTTGGAACCGCAACAGTTATGATCAAATGCCTTACCCAACAAAGGGCTTAAATCAACAAATGGGTTCTTTGCTTGCATTGCCAGCCACTTCATCTTCGTTTACCTATTATAAATTGTCTTATCAAGCAAGAATGTATTATCCCATAGTCCGTGGGTTTATCTTTACCATCTTAGGGAACGTTGGCTATGGAAATACGTTTAATGAACGGGGATTACCCTTTTATGAAAACTATTATGCAGGGGGTATTGCACAACCTGGGCAAGTGCGTGGTTATGAAAGTTACTCGTTGGGACCTGTAGATAATACAGGACATGCCATTGGTGCTAACTTATTGTTAAATGGAAGCACAGGGGTGATTTTGCCTTATCCTTTGAGTCGTGAAAATGTTCGTACGACTGTATTTGCTGATGCTGGTAACGTATTCGTGAGCGGAACTCCTGCTGCTTTAAGTGGAATAAATGATGGCCCAATTCGCTATTCCGCAGGTGTGGGGGTAGAATGGAGATCTCCTTTTGGTCCGTTGGCATTCAGTGTGGCTAAGGCTTTGAATAAACAACCAACAGATAGGGATCAAATATTCCAGTTTACCATGTCCTCTAGTTTTTAATGTTGACAATTATCGCAACCTGTAGTGATTTATGCTAGGATTATTATCCAGTCATAATGATGTTGCTTTAGGTTGTGCAATTTCAGTTGATGTAACGTCTGTTTATCTTAACGTGTCAATAGACGCTGTTTATGTTGGTATAAGTTTGGTTTTCAATCAGGAGTAAAAACAATGAAGCGATTAGGTGGTGTTTTAATAGCACTGGTGTTGATGATGAGTGGAGCGACTGTTTTTGCAGATAACGCAAAAATAGGTGTGGTTGATTTGCAAAAAATCATGCAAACCGCAACTCAAATGAAGGTCATTCAAGAAAAACTGGAAAAAGAATTCAAGCCGCGTCGTGATAAGCTAGTTGAGATGGAAGAAGGCTTGAAAAAAGATATGGAGAAATTTAAGCGAGATAGTGCGGTGATGAGTCAGGCACAAAAGAAAGATCTTGAAAAGAAGATCGTTGCCACACAGCAGCAATTTGAGCGTGAAGGCCAACAGTATCAGCAAGAACTAAGTACAGCGCATAACGAAGCAATGGAAGACTTTTACAATAAAATCCGCGCTGCTATTGCGAAAGTAGCTGAAAATGATAAGTTTGACGTGGTATTACAAAAAGATGCGGCACCTTTCAGTGTTGATAAGTTGGATGTAACATCCAAAGTGATGAAAGAAATTAACTAATGCCATATACTCCCTTCTTCGTCATCCCACACTCTAAAGCGAGATAGCAGACGAGATGGCTCATTGTGTCGGGATAACGAAGTTCAGGGGGATCATCTTTGTACATAACCATCACAAAGATGGTTATGTACAAAGAACTATCATCTGGTTTTGTTTAAACTCCAAATATCAAGATTCTAATATTTGGACAAAGCCACATGTGTCCTCATGCGTGTTGCCTTGTTCAAACTCTAAAGTGAGAGATAAAGTATGAAAGGTTCTGTGGATATTAATAAGATTCTTGACTTGCTACCACATCGATACCCTTTTCTTCTGGTTGATAGGGTTATCGATTATAAAGAGTTTGATTATCTCGTGGGGATTAAGAATGTTACGATGAATGAACCTTTTTTTACGGGACATTTTCCTGGAAATCCTATCATGCCTGGTGTGTTGATGTTGGAGTCTCTTGCTCAAGCCAGCGCAATTTTGTCGAATTTATCACGCACAGCAAAAGAAGGGCATGAGTTTTTGTACTTTTTTGCAGGCATTGATAATGCCAAATTCAAGCAAATTGTCACTCCAGGGGATCAATTGCGTCTTGAAGTAAAATTAGTAGGACAAAAGAGAGACTTTTGGCGTATGCACGGTGAGGTGTTTGTTGATGATAAGCTCGCATGCTCTGCCGATTTAATGAGTGCTGCAAAGGAAATTAAAAAGTGATAAGTGAGCATGCTATAATTCATCCCAGTGCAAAATTGGGACAAGGCGTATCTGTAGGGCCAGGCACTATTATTGGCGCTGATGTTGAAATTGGGGACCATACGTGGATTGGACCACATGTTGTGATTCAAGGTCCAACGGTCATTGGACAGCATAATCGGATTTTTCAATTTGCATCAGTGGGAGATGAGCCTCAAGATATCACTTATCAAGGGGAACCGACACGACTTGAAATAGGCGATCATAATATCATCCGTGAATTTTGTATGATCAGCCGTGGTACCGTTAAAGGTGGTGGGATCACTCGCTTGGGTCATCACAATTTTTTGATGGCTTATACTCATATTGGCCATGATTGCTTACTGGGCAATCATATTATTATGGTGAACTATTCAGCCTTATCTGGGCATGTGGTCGTTAGCGATTATGCCAATATCGGTGCTTATGCAGCTATTCATCAATTTTGCTGTGTCGGAGCCTATGCTTTTATTGCTCGTGCAACGTATGTGACCAAAGATGTATTACCCTATATCATGATTGCTGGGCACACAACCTCTGCTTGTGGGATTAATACGGTTGGTTTGCGACGACGGGGATTTTCGTCATCAGCAATTGATTGTTTACGACGAGCTTATAAAATTATTTTTCGAAAGGGACTAACCGTTCAACAAGCGGTTGCTGAATTAGAAGTATTATCGATTGATTGTGAGGAAGTTCTGCCGATGATAGCCATGCTCAATCAATCATCACGCGGTATCGTCAGGTAGCTTATATCTGATTTCGAGTGCCCATGTCTTTATCAAAATACTAGGGGTGAGTTATGTTAGATCCTCATTTGTTACGCGATTCTCCAGAAAAGGTTGCTAAAGAATTGATGAAGCGAGGATTTCATTTTGACGTGAAAGAGTTTGTCGCTTTAGACGAAGAGCGCAAGTTACTGCAAGTGGCTACCCAAGAATTACAAAATGAGCGTAATCTGCGTTCAAAAGAAATCGGTATCGCAAAGTCAAAAAACGAAGACATCACGCCTATGCGTGACGAAGTGAATCGTTTGAGTGATGAGTTACAATCTAAAAAAAGAGAGCTGGAATCTCTACAAAATCAAATTCAGAAAATCAGTTACAGTTTGCCCAATATTCCACATCCTTCCGTACCCATCGGTAAAAACGAAGAGGATAATCAAGAAGTTCGGCGCTGGGGTGAGATCCCTCAGTTTGATTTCAATGTGAAATCGCATGATGAATTGGGTGAAGCACTGGGACAAATGGATTTTGCATTGGCTGCAAAATTGACAGGAAGTCGATTTGTGGTTATGAAAGCGGGCATTGCCCGATTACATCGAGCCCTCATTCAATTCATGTTAGATACACACATTACCCGTCATGGTTATCAGGAAATATATGTGCCATATATGGTGAATGCTGATAGTTTATACGGTACGGGACAGTTGCCTAAGTTTGAAGAAGATTTATTTAAGCTGACCAATGATGCCGGTTACTATTTGATTTCTACAGCGGAAATTCCAGTAACCAATACCGTTCGGAACAACATTTTAAATAGGGAAGACTTACCCATCCGTTATGTTTGTCATTCCCCTTGTTTTCGCAGTGAAGCAGGTTCATATGGAAAAGATACCAAAGGGATGATTCGCCAACACCAATTTGAAAAAGTTGAACTGGTTTGGATCACAGCGATGGAACATTCTTATGAAGCACTCGAGCAACTAACAAAGCACGCTGAGAGTATCTTGCAAGATCTTCATCTACCTTATCGAGTGATGTCACTTTGTACGGCAGATATGGGAGGAAATGCAGCCAAAACCTATGATTTAGAAGTGTGGTTGCCACATTCCAAAACATATCGTGAGATCTCATCTTGCAGTAATATGGAATCATTTCAGGCAAGACGAATGCAAGCACGCTATCGCAATCCAATCACAAAAGAGATGGAGCTAGTGCATACACTCAATGGTTCTGGCTTAGCTGTTGGAAGAACATTAGTGGCTATTATGGAAAACTACCAAGATAAGTTTGGCAACATCCATATTCCTAAAGTATTAAAGCCATATATGGGTGGTATGGACATGATCGAAATCAAATGTACTTAGCAACAGAGGCCATTAAAATAAACCCAACGATGACGAAACTAAAATCTCGTAGATTACAGCATTTTTCGACCATGACACACTGTTCAAGTCCGTGAAGTGTCCCTAAATACAGAAAAGTTCCAGCAGAAATGGCAATCAACACAGGATCAAACAGGGATGCGGTTTGAATACCATGTCCAAAATAGCAGCCAATGAATATACCCATCGGTGTCATCAGGGCAAAAATAAGAAAAAAAACAATACTTTTAGTCGTAGATAAAGAGCTTTTGGTCAATTGAACGGCAATGGCGAGACTTTCTGCCCATTTATGAGTAATAATTGCTAAAAAGAGCATCACCATTAATGGGTAGGCTTGACTCAATCCTAAAGCTGCCCCCAGCACTAAAGAATGGATAGATAACATCAGCCAAGCAACCAATGCGAATGCAGGATGGGTTCTGTCGTGGTGATAAAGTTCTTTACCCAAATGCTCAAACCACAAAAATAATAAAAAAACGACCCCAGTAATGATGTTAGCAAATGGGTAGCGGTAACCCAGTCTAGTGAACATGTCATTTGCTTCAGGAAGCATATGTAATAGGGCTGCTCCGAGAAAAACACCTGTAGCAAGCGTTTCACCCATGGGTAGCTCAACATGACTGTTTTTCAAACGTTTCTTAAAAGGAAACCAACCAGCAATGAAGATCAAGGCTAAAATACTTAACGCAAAAAATAATTTAATCGTGGCTGTAGCCATTCGTTTTATGTCCTAACATTAGGCAACGTCTCTAAAGTTATCGCCGAGCTGCAAAAGCTATAAATAGGTCAAAATAAACGCTTGAACCCGTTAAATAGGGCTGGCTATTCGCCTCATTCAACCATTTATTTTGCCTCAATTTCTTGCTTTTTCGCGTTTAACGAAACTTCAGGGACGTTGCCTAGATAATTAACTCTAAAGAATGATATTTTTACCGGCTTCATTTGGCAAGTGATATTTCACCTTGCTCATTGAATAAACGGACAAGGGTGATCGTATGCTGTGGTTCTAAATCCTTCTCGATTCTTTTTTGGAGTCCAGCCCATTGGGTGAATTTTTGATTACAAATTAAGTCAATCGCTAATGCGCCATCCAGATAATGGAAGATCCAATGTTTGATTTCAGGATAATCGCGTCGCCATTGTTGCAGAATGCCTTGTTCTACTGTTGTTCTGCTCGGCAAGTGTAGAGATGGGCAGCTGGTTTCATCATCTTCAGGATCCACGTGAACCGTGACATCTTTGACTCCATTTAAATTATTTAATAAGGCCTGGTGCACATGCTGGGCAATGTAATGTCCTTCAGAAACAGAAATGTAGGGTGAAACGAGAATATGAACATCAACAAAAATGTCACGTCCCATCAGGCGGGTGCGTAACTGATGAATTTTTTGAACTCCAGGAACTTCTAAAATAATGTGTTCCAATGTGATCATCACATCGCCTTCTACAGCAGTGTCAACCAATTCTTTGACACTATTCCAACCATAGCTCCAGCCCATTTTTATGATGAGGACACCAACAATGACTGCAGCAATGGCGTCAAAATAGAGAAATCCTTCTATACTTCCGATTAACCCGATAACCACCACGAGTGATGAAGCAGCATCAGAACGATGGTGCCAGGCATTGGCTATCAGAAGATCAGATTTGATTTTGTGTGCAACAAATTTTGTATAATGAAAAAATCCCTCATTAGCTAATACGGATAAAATGGCAATAGGTAAGGTTAACCAGCCTGGCCTGTGTTGATTTTGATAAATGATGTCAATCAGCGAATCCCCTGCAATACCAATGCCCGCAAGAATCAGTACTAATGCTAAGAATAAGGTGGCTGCGGTTTCAATGCGTTGATGACCATAAGGATGCGATTCATCGGCATCTTGACTACCATATTTAGAGGCAAAGAGAACCATCATATCGATGATGAGATCAGAAAATGAGTGGATACCATCAGCAACAAGCGCATGGGAGTGAAAAAGAACCCCACCCACCAATTTGATGATACCAAGCCCTGTATTCGTGAGCGCTCCTAATATGGTTATCATTTTTGCTTGTTGATAACGATCGTTTTGCTGCATGGTTCATCCTTGTGCTAGCTGAATCGCAAACTATAAGTATAGCGCGAGGTTAGATGTTTTCAGAAACAAATTTAAGGAAGGTCAGAGCATTTGTAAACAGAGCCCATAACCATTGAACCCGCCTATTTGTGCTATATTTAAACTATAAATTCTTATCATGAGAATATTGTGAAAGAAAAGAGCGATGCAATCTTGCGTCAGCTTAATCAGGAGCAAATAGAAAGAATAAAAACATCCCTTAAAGAAAATCCCAAAAAAAAGGTGGAACAGTACAATTTTGAGGTTTTAG